>VGYP01000112.1 GCA_016872955.1 Planctomycetota bacterium | reverse complement strand
TGCGGGGGGGGTGCCGGGGCGTATGCTGTTGCCGGGCGGATTCGGGAGCCGGCGATGGGAGCCGGGATATCGTGTCACATCGCATCGGCCGCGGTTTTCCGCAACGGCCGCGACCCCTCCGTCAGGCACGACCCACGCGGCGTCGTCAGCCCGACACACGCCGCCGTCGCCACGCACGTTTCGACGTGCAGCGATTGGAGCCGAGGCTGGCGCCGGCCTTCGTCGGGCTGGTGACGCACGGGTCACGCGAGCGGAGCACCTTGACGGCACTGGCTGATCTGTCGCCCCCCCTGCTCCAGTCTGTCCGTGTTCCCGCCGCTGTCACCCACGGTCTCAACGCGCCGCTCGCGTTCACGCTCACGTTCAACGAACCCGTCGTCGTGACCGGAACCCCGGCCCTGGCGGTGCGGATCGGACAGACCGTACGCGAGGTGCCCTATCTGGCGGGCAGTGGCCGACGGGTTCTGACGTTCTCCACCCGCGTCCTTCCCGGTGATATCGATGCCGACGGCATCGAGTTGATCGCCGGCCCGGCGACAAGCCCGGCCAACGCGATTCGCGACGCGGCTGGCAACGTCGCCACCGGTGGCCTGCCGGCGCGTCGGCCCGACACCCGCACCGTCCGCGTCGACGGCGTGCGACCGATGCTGACGGCGATCTCGACGCCGGTCGTGGCCACGACCGGCAAGTGGGCGACCGTCACGGCACTGTTCAGCGAGGCGGTCACGGTTCGCGGCAAACCGACGGTGCCACTCACCGTCGCCGGCCGGACGCGGCAGGCGACGTTCGCGCAGGTCAAGGGCAACACGGCCACGTTCGTCTACCGTGCCGCCAAGAACGAGGTGCTGGCGTCGGTCGTGGCGGGCCCGCTGCGGATGCTGCCGGGCACGGCGATCGGCGATGGTGCCGGTAACGCGGCGGCACTCGACGATTGGGGCGACCTTCTTCTGCCCGCGGTCACACTGGCCCCGACCGGCCCCCGCCATCCCGTCGGCGCCCCGCTCTTCCTGGGCGCCGCGAAGCCCGACGCTGATTCCGACGGACAGCCATCGTCGACCGCGGGCGGCGACGATGGCGACGGCAACGACGACGAGGACTCGCTCGACACCGCGGCGGTGCAGTGCGTCCGTGGCCAGCCACTGGGCGTGTCGATCGCAGCCACCAATCTCACCGGCCGGCCCGCGCAGGTCAGCGGCTTCGTGGATTGGAGCGCCGACGGCGATTTTTCCGATGCCGGTGAGACGTTCACCGTCGCCGTCCCGGACGGCAGCCAACAGGCGAATATTCCCTTGCCACTGACGGTGCCCGTCGACGCCAGCACGACGAGCCCGATCCCGCTGCGGCTGCGGCTGGCGAGCCGGCTGTCGCCGACCGAGCCAGCGCTCGGGCCGGGGGGCGCCGCCCGCGACGGCGAGGTGGAGGATTTTCTGCTTCGGCCCGCCGTCGATCCGATGGATTTCGGTGATCTGGCCGACGGGCCCTATCGAACGCTCCGGGCGCAGGACGGCGCCCGACACTCGGTCGTGCCGGGGCTCGCGATCGGGCAGCAGGTCGACGTCGAGGTGGACGGCGTGCCCACGCCGCACGCCCTCGGCGACGACGCGGCCGGCACCGACGACGAGGACGGCTTCGACCCGGCGGCGGTCGTCGTCGTGCCGGGCCAGGGGACGTCGTTCACCGTGAAAGTCACGACGCCGGCCGGCCCCGGAGCGACGCTGTACGGGTTCACCGACTGGAACAACGACGGTGACTTCGAGGACGCGGGGGAGGAAACGAGCGTCGCCGTGACAGGCGGCCTCGCCAACGTCCCGGTGCAGCTGCCCGTCGACGTGCCGGCGGAGGCGCACGTGGGGGAGAAACTCGCCGTCCGGCTGCGGCTCGTCGGCCGCAGTCCCACGGGCGCGCCGCCGGCCGCCCCGCTCGGCCCCGGTGGCTACGCACCGAGCGGCGAGGTGGAGGACTACTTCATCTACATCCCGGACGGGAAACTCGACTTCGGCGATCTGCCGGATGCGGCCGACTCCCTTGTCCCTCCCTGGGGACCCACGATCGACACCACGACCTACACGACCGCTGATCTGGGCGACTACTGGACACTGCTGAAGTACGATTCGGTCCAGCAGGGGCCCAACGAACCCGGGGTTGCCGCCCGCCATCGCATCCGGCCCGATCTCTACATCGCCGCCCCAGGGTCGCCGTCGCCCATCGACGCGGAGACCGACGGCCAGCCGAATGCCACGGCCACGGGGGACGACCTCAACGGCGATGACGAGGACGGCGTGACCTTCGGCGGCATCTCCGGACAGGTCGTGGACAACGTCACCGCCACATCCGCCGATGCGGTCGTCTCCGTGCAGGCGGTGGTGTCGGTCAAGAACGAGACAGGAAGCGAGGCGGGGTGCAGCGGAGTCTTTTTCCTCGACAAGGATGCGGCACTTGAACCCTGGTCGGGAGGAATCGGAGGCCTTCTGTTGGTTCCGAGCCAACCCGGCTTCGCCACCATGCATTTTAATTTTGCACATCTGCTCCATCTGACCAAGCCTGTCTCCAGCATGAACCTGGCCGGCGTATTTCGCTTCCGAGTGAGCACGCAGAGCGACCTCAATGATGTGCACTTCCCGAGATGGTGGCTGCATCGCGACGGCGAGGTCGAGGACTACGTCGTCGACCTGCCGCTCGACTTCGGCGAGTGGTGGAAGGGCACGTATCTCGATTTCGGCGATCTCTCCGACGCGCAGTATCCGACGAAGCTCGCCCAGGACGGCGCCCGGCACCGGTTCACGCTCGGCCAGCAGGACATCTTCCTCGGCGTCCTTCCGCCCGACGGTGACGTGGACGGCAAGCCGTCCCTGGCCGCCGACGGCGACGATGCGGCCGGCCCCGACGACGAGGACGGCTTCGATCCTGCCGGCACGCTGCTCGTGGCCGGCGGGGCGGCGAGCTTTTCGGTGACGGTCACGTCGGCCGCCGCGGCCACGCTGGTCGGCTTCGTCGACTGGAACGACGACGGCCTGTTCACCGGACCGGGCGAGACGGCGACGGCGGTCGTGGCCGCGGGCTCGGCCGGCACGACGGTGGCCCTGCCCTGGAGCGTGCCGGCGGGTGCGGTGACCGACAAGAACCTCGCCGTACGGCTACGGCTGTCGACGGCGGCCAGTCTCGGACCGACGGGCCTCGCACCCGATGGCGAGGTGGAGGACTATGTCGTGACCGTGAGGCCGCGGTACGACTTCGGCGACCTGCCCGACGCGACCGCCGGCACCGCACCGGGCACCATCGGGCTTTCCGGCACGACGACGCTGGGCGACTATCGCACGCGACTGGCGGACGATGGTCCACGGCATCTGATCCGCGACGACCTGTCGATTCGGGGCTACGGGGCACCTTCCGCCGACGGTGAGTCCGACGGTCAACCGACTGTCGATGCCAGCGGCGACGATGTCCATCAGATCGACGATGAGCAGTCACCGCTGTTCACGCTCGTCAGACACGTGATCAGCAACACCAGCAGCAGTGCGATCACCCTGGCGGTCACGTTCGAGGCGTCGGTGATGGTCGACAACCGCACCGGCCAGCGGGCTTTCCTGAGCGGGTTCATCGACGCCAACAACGACGGCGATTTCTCGGATGGTGGCGAGGCGGTCGAGGTGCCGGTGGCGAGCAGTGCGAGCCCGACGTCCCGGCCCCTGTCATTCCAGACGTCACTCACCGTGCCGGGGCGGGCCCTGCAGTGGACCGCACGGTTGCCCGTCCGCCTGCGGCTCTCGACCCAGTCCGGTCTTGGTCCTGACGGAGAGGCGCCCGACGGCGAAGTGGAAGACCACGTGATCACGCTGGTGATCGACGTCCGCGGGTGACGCCCCCACCGACAGGTCGCCCCCGGTCCTCGTGCCGCGGTCGCCGCGTTCAACCAAGCCGCTGCCGGTCGAGCATCCGCAGGCCGGCCAGCAGGGCGATGGCCCCGACGGTCGCGGTCACCAGGCTGCCCAGTAGACTATTGGCTCCGAGCCCCAGCAGACCGAAGAGAAAGCCGCCGAGGATCGCGCCGATCACGCCCAGGATCAGATCGCCAACCAGCCCCCGGCCGCCGGACTTCATGATCTGCCCGGCGAGCCAGCCGGCCGCCAGGCCGACGAGCAGAAACCACAGAAACTTCATTTCCCTTCCTCGGACGACCGTCGCCACGTGCCGCCGCGCTGACGACCGCCGGCATTGTGCGCACGCCGGGGGTCGGACGCCAGCCGGCAGCGCAGCGGTCGGCACCCCCTGGGCAGTCCAGTGATCCTCAGCCGGGGGGCGCCACCCGCCAGAGCATCGTCTCGCTCCGCAGGTAGAGGCTGCCGTCGGCGACCGCCGGCGTGGCGGTGAACGTGCCGGGCAGCGTGTTCTCCGACACGATCCGCGGCTCACCCTCCAGCGAAACGACGAACGCCTTGCCCTCCGTATTGACCGCCACGAGCAGGCCACCGACCACGATCGGACTGGCCCAGAACGAACCGGCCAGCCGGACCTGTCCACGCACAGTCCCGTTGGCCAGGTCGCCCACCGCCAGCACGCCACCCCGATTGAGACAGGCGACCGTGTTCCGCCACACGACGGGACTGGCGATGCCGGGGGAAAGCCTGGCGGCCCGCCAGGCCGGCTCACGGCCACCCGCGGGCACGGCGGCCAGCCCGGCCGAAGGCACGAGCAGCAGCCCATCGGTCACGAGCGTCGTGGCGATGCCGGCACACTCCCCGGACCAGCGCCAGGCGACCAGCCCATCGGCGACGTCGCGGAGTTCCAGGCCGTTGGGATTCTGCAGCAGCACCGCCGGTCGCCCGGTGAACTCCAGCGCCACCGGACTCGACCAACTCGCCACGCGGTCCCGGGCCGCCTGCCAGCGGTCGTCGCCGGTGGCCAGGTCGAAGCCCGCGGCGAACGGGTCGCCCTGGCAGTCGATCTGCACCACCACCGTGTCGCCGATGATGCGCGGGCTCGAGCCCATGCCGACGTCGTTGCCAGCCCGCGGCCGCTCCACGGCGAGGTTCCGCTGCCAGAGCAGCCTGCCCGACAGGTCGAGACAGAAGAGGTCGCACGACGAAAACAGGGCCACGATCCGGGTGCCGTCGCTCGCCGGCGTGCCGGCCGCCACGGCGCTGGTCGGATGGCAGAGCGTGCGGCCCGTGGCCCAGAACGTTCGCTCCCAACGCCGCTTGCCGGTGGCCCGCTCCAGCGCGACGACGTGCAGCCGCTCCTGCCGCGCGCCGCTCGATGCGGTCGTCACCACCAGATCACCGACCAGGATCGGGCTCGACGCTGCGCGGCCCGGCAGATCGACCTTCCAGGCCAGACCTTCGGTCGGCGACCAGGCGGTGCGAATCGTCTCGTCCGCCGCCACGCCGCGGCCGCCGGGCCCGAGAAACTCCCGCCAGTCGGCGGCCAGGCCGGCCGAACACCACGCGACCGCGAGGCAGCTCATCGCCACTCGACACCAGACATGCATCGCTACGGTTCCTCACGCTGACTGGCCAGCGGCCGGCCCAGCGGATCGGTGATCCGCACCTGGAACTTCCAATCCGCCGCCCAGGGCTCGGTCTGTTCGTTCTGGCAGCACTTGACGAGCACCGTGTTGCGACCGGCGCGAAACTCGGCCGCCGCCACGTATTGATCGATCGCCTCGGAGGCGTGATAGATCTCGTGCTCCATCACCCGCCGGCCGTTGACCCACACCACGACCGCGCAGGGGCTGCCGATGCGCACCTCGGCCGGGCCGGCACGGGGCATCTCCACGTCGGCCAGCGCGTAGGCCATGACCCCTTTCTTCGCGGCCAGGGCGGCATTGAGATCGATCTGACCGTGCTTGTCCCGCGAGGAGACTTCCTGCCAACCGGTCGTGTCGGGAGACACGGACTCCTCCGGCGGATGCACCTTCGCGAACCCGACACCGCCCGCGTTGTCGTATTCGCCGCTCACCCGCCAGCGACGGACGAAGCCGAGCACCTCGACGACTTGGGTCGGTTCGCCGTGCTCGGAAAGCCAGGCGGCGATCGACTCAACCTGATCCACGTCCCGTGCGGCGGCGAGCGCCTGGCGATGGGCAGCCTTCTGCACCGCCTCGTCGCCAGCCGCTCCATCGGCCAACAACTGCGCTACGGCGGCCCGTCGCAGGTCGAGCGCCGATTCCTCGAGCATGCCGGCGAGCAGACCGCGGGCACGGACGGGATCCCGCGCCTCGAGCCACCCGAAGGCGAGGCTCCGCGCCCTGGGCGGCGCGTCGCGATCGCACGCCAGGCCGGCGAGCGCGTCGGCGGAGACCGCGGCGCCGAGCCGATCGACGGCGCGGTCAAGGCCGCTTTTGACCCAGTTGGCGCCGGCCGGTGTCGCCTCACGCAATGCCACCAACACTGCGGGAATGTCCGCGGCCGGTATCGCCGCCAGCCGATCGGCATCGGCGGCGAGAACGGCCTGGCCCGAACCGGGGCGGGCGGCGGCGAGACGCCGTGCCGCCGCGGCGGCATCCGGTGGCTCCGCCGCAGCGCTGAGGCCGACGGCGACGGTGAGCCAACAGCCCATCACGTGGACGATCCGACGGGTCACGCAGTCGCTCCCAGGCAGGCAAGAATCAGGCAGCGGAGACGGGAAGGAAGAGTGTATCGGTGCGGCGGCTCGCGAGCCGACCCGTGGCCCCTTCCCACGCGGACCTGAACGCCCGTCCCAGGCCCTGATTCTGCATGTTTCGACCGATCTTTCGCCGCACCCCCGGGGGTGTGATACACTTCTGTCGTTACGGAAACGATGAAGGTGGCCGGCCGGGATGCACTCCCGACACGAAGGTCACCGCGATCGCAATCTCTCGAAGCGGCTGTTTTCGAGTGGCTCCCCCCCGTGGGCAGGCCGCGAAAACCTCCTTGCCGGGCAGGAAGTGATCCATCGCCGGGATCACGGTGTCTTCCCGTCAGCCTGACGGCGCCGTTGCCGCCTGGCCTTCCGCCACGCCCGCCCGCGGCACCTTCGCCGCAGGCTCCATGCTTGACCAGGATTTCAGATGACTTCTCCGACCACCTCCGCTCCCACCTCCTCCTTCGCCGACCTCGGCCTCTCGGCCCCGTTGCTGCGGGCGCTCGCCGACGAAGGCTACTCCCAGCCGACGCCCATCCAGGACAAGGCCGTGCCGCACGTGCTGGCTGGCCGCGATCTCTTCGGCTGCGCTCAGACCGGCACCGGCAAGACGGCCGCCTTCGCGCTGCCCCTGATCGACCGGCTGCTCGCGGCCCCGCGGCCCCCCGCGGCCCGCGCCTGCCGTGTCCTCGTGCTCGCGCCCACCCGCGAACTCGCCGCCCAGATCCATGACAGCTTCCTGGCCTACGGCCGGCACGCCCGGATCCGCGCCGCCGTCATCTACGGCGGCGTCGGCCAGCACCAACAGGCTCGGGCGATGGCGCACGGCGTGGACGTGCTCGTGGCCACGCCGGGCCGGCTGCTCGACCTCGTCGGCCAGCGGCTTGTCGACCTGCGTGCGGTCGAGTGCCTCGTGCTCGACGAGGCCGACCGGATGCTCGACATGGGCTTCATTCACGACGTGCGGAAGATCGTCGCGATGCTCCCGGTCAGGCGACAGACGCTGTTCTTCTCCGCCACCTTGCCCGCCGAGGTCCGTGACCTCGCCGATGCGATGCTCCGTGATCCGCTCGAGGTGCGGACCGCACCGCGGAGCACGCCGGCCGAGACCGTCAGCCAGTCGGTCTTCTTCGTGCCCAAGCGGGAGAAGAAGGCGCTGCTCGTCAAACTGCTCGCCGAGGAGGCGACCGGCCGGGTGATCGTCTTCGCCCGCACCAAGCATGGTGCCGACAAGCTCCATCGTGATCTCGACAAGGCTGGCATCCGGGCGGCGGCGATCCACGGCAACAAATCGCAGGCCCAGCGGGAACGGGCCCTGGCCGCCTTCAAGTCGCCCCGCCCGCCGGTGCTGGTGGCCACCGACATCGCGGCCCGCGGCATCGACGTGGACGACGTGGCCCACGTGATCAACTACGAACTGCCGCACGAGCCGGAGACCTACGTGCACCGGATCGGCCGCACCGGTCGGGCTGGTCAGGAGGGGGTGGCCGTGAGCTTCTGCGACGTCGAGGAGCACGATCGGCTCGATGCCATCGAGCGGCTACTTAAGCGCGAGATTCCCGCCCGCAACCCGCGGCCGGTGACCACTGGCCCGCAGCGTCCGAGGGACGGCCACACGGCCGAGGGGGCCAGACCGCCCCGCGGCCGCGGCACCCGTGGTCGGAGGCAGGCCGGACGACGGGGGGATGGCGGCCACGGTTCCAAGCCGACCCGGCCGACCGCGGTGGACGGTGCGGCCGCCGGCGGCCCCCGCCCCGTTGCCGCCGTCGCCGGGGCGGGCGCCGGGAAGCCAGCCCGCCGCAAGCACCGCCGTGCCCTCTGACCCAGGCGATCAGATCCGGCTCCACCCCGCTCAACCAGTGGCCGCCAGCAGCATCGTGGCCGCGTGGATGTCGACGATGCTGTCGATGTCGGTGCAATAGCCTCCGCCGCAGACGATGGCGACGGGCACGCCCGCGGCACGACAGGCATCGAGCACGAGCCGGTCGCGGTCGCGCAGCCCGGCCTTGGTGAGCTTCAGCCGCCCGAGCCTGTCGCCCTCGAAGGGGTCGGCTCCGGCGATGTACAGCACCAGCTCGGGCCGGCCCCGTTCGAACGTCGAGGCAAGCGCCCGACCGAGGGCCGTGAGGTAGGCCTCGTCACCCGTTCCGTCCTCGAGCGGGACGTCGAGCGAGCAGGGGTGCTTGCGGAGAGGAAAGTTCCTCGCACCGTGGATCGACATCGTGAA
>VGYP01000111.1 GCA_016872955.1 Planctomycetota bacterium | reverse complement strand
GTCCAGACGATGAAGATGGTCGCCGAGACGTCCGTCCGCCAGGTGCCGGTCCAGACCGTGCGAAAGGTCGTGGAACGCATCGAGAACAAGGTGCCGGTGCAGGTCTGCCGGATGGTGCCGGAGGAGCAGGTGCGGCAGGTGGCCGTGCAGGTCTGCAAGTTCGTCACCGAGGAGCGGGTCGAGCCCGTGCAGGTCCAGGTAATGAAGTACGTGGCGGAGGAGCGGACCGTGCAGGTGCCGCGGGTCGTCGAGAAGAAGACGCCCTACACGTACACCGTGAAGATGCCGCGGGTGGTCGTGACCAAGGTGCCGATCGATCCCTGTGGCAACCCCCTGCCCGTGCCGGAGGCCGTGACGGCACCGGCCGCGGCTCCCGCGTCGGCCCGTCAGGAGACCGGGAGCGGGCCGGTGAAGACCTACAGCGACCGACCTGCCGACGGCCGTGAACCCTCTGCCAAGGCGACGCCCGGGTGGGGGCCTTCGAGTCTGCCGCACCAAGACCCCAAGCAGGCTCCCGCCATGGCCGCGACGGGCGAAGCCGTGCGGGCCGAAAAGCCCGCCGCAGCCGCTGAGACGATCCCGTCGCCCGCGGCCCGCGAGGACGAACCGCGGCAGCCCACCGTGGCGCCGCTCGGGCCGACCGTCGAGCCGGCCCCGCCCGCCCACGACGAGCGGGACGCGCCCGCTGCCGAGGCCAGCGGCCGGCCCCTGCTGAGGTCATTGCATACCGGCCAGACGACCTGAGCCGATCACCGCTCGGGCGGGTAGGGGCGAACCGCGACGTCGTTCTTGGCGGCCGGCCCCGGGGTGCTCCGCCCGGCCGTCACGAGCGCCCCATAGGCGGCGGTCATGTCCGCGACACGGCGAGGCTGCTCGGCGGCCAGGTTTCGAGTCTCGCCCGGATCGGTCGCGAGATCGTAGAGGTGCACGGGCGGGCCATCGTTGGCCCCCCGCTCCAGCCACCCGAGCCGCGGCCCAGGACGAGCTCCTAGGTGGCTGCGCGGAACGCGGGCAGTCCGTCCAGGCCGCAGCTGACGGCGTGGTCGCGGGTGGCCGCGTCACCGCCCCGCAGCAGCGGCATGAAACTCAAACTGTCTTCCCCCGCATCGGCCGGCACGGCTCCGCCGATCGCCTCGGCCACCGTGGCCAGGACGTCGGCCTGATGGACGATCGCGTCGCGGATGCGTCCCGGTCGCACGACGGTCGGCCAACGCACGATGAAGGCGACGCGGTGCCCCCCTCCCAGACGTCTCCCTTGTAGCCGCAGAACGGTCGTCGCCGACGCCGGCTGCATCGAGCGCGCCGAGCACGTCACCGACGACGTCGTTCGTCTCCATCACCAGGTCGGCACAGGCGTTGTCGAGGCCGCTGGCACCACGCCGGGGCGGCGGTTCACCGCCAACGGCGCGTGCGGGGAGGTGAGCGGCAGATAGAGCAGGAACGGGACCTCGGCCCGCGCCACCTCGGCGATGAAGGGCACCGCCTTGTCGCGCAGGGCCGGCAGAATGGCCTCGAGCGTTGAGTTCTCGAGCAGGGGGCCCTGGAGGCTGGCGCGATGGTGCTCGAAATCGGCGGCCGGCAAAAGTGTGCCGGGAAGGCGGACGGTGCGATCCCCGTCGATGAAGTAGTAGGGAGGCCAGTTGGGCACGTCGGTGTCGAAGAAGCGGTCGAAGCCCCGGGTCGTGGGTCCGCCGCGGATGGGCTGCGAGCACGTCCGCTGCCAAGCCGCGCGGTGGGCGGCCGTGACCTCGGGGGGGGGCGGTCCGGTCATCGCTGCTGTAGCCGGTGACCAGCGGGCGATCAGCCGCGGTGATCGGCCAATCCCAACTGAGATGCCACTTGCCGATACAGGCGGTTCGGTAGCCTGCCCTGCCGGCAAGTCCGCCGAGCGTGAGCCGCTCCGGGGCGATCAGGGGTGCCTCCCAGACGTTGACGATGCCGCGTTGTAATCGCGTCCGCCAGCGGTAGCGGCCGGTCCACAACGTGTGCCGCGACGGCGAGCAGACGCCCGACAAGGAGTGGGCGTCGGGAAACCGCATCCCGGTGGCCACGAGTCGATCGAGGTGCAGCGTCCGAATCCTCCCACGCTGGGGGTTGTAGCACCGCCCATCGCCCTAGCCCAGGTCGTCGGCATAGATCACGACCACGTGCGGCCTGGTGGGAGGTGCCGCCGACGCGGGCCGGTACAAGCAGGGCCACAACCAGAATCAGGGCGGTCGGGAGGCGGACCATGCGGGCGGTCTCCTGCTGCGGTAGACTGCCGCGTCCTCAGCAGTTCCAGGACCATCTCTTCGATCTCAGGGGGTGATTCCATGGCAGATTTACGTGCCTTTCGGGGGGCGTTGGCCGTCGCCCTCGTCGTGATGGCGGCCTTCGCCGGCGGGGTGGACGGGGCGGAGAAGATGCGGGCTCTGATCGTCGACGGCCAGAACAACCACGCCTGTTGGCCCAAGACCACGCAGATGATGAAACGCTATCTGGAGGATTCGGGCCTGTTCGCGGTCGACGTGGTCACGCACGCGCCGCGGGGCGAGGATCCGGCCTTCAAGCCCGTCTTCACCGACTATCGTGTGGTGGTCAGCAACTTCGGCCACGGGGCGGCCGAATGGCAGGCGGAGACCAAGGCTGACTTCGAACAGTACGTGCAGGGGGGCGGCGGCTTCGTGGTCGTGCACGCGGCCGACAACGCCTTTCCGCAGTGGCCCGCCTACAACACGATGATCGGCCTCGGCGGCTGGGGAGGCCGCAACGAGGCGAGCGGGCCTTATGTCTACCTCGACGAGGCGGGCAAACTCGTTCGCGACACGTCTCCGGGCGCGGGGGGGAGCCACGGCCCGCAGCAGGAGTTTCCGATCGTGATTCGCGACGCCCGGCACCCCGTCACCAAAGGCATGCCGGCCACGTGGATGCACGCGGAGGACGAACTCTACGACAGTCTGCGGGGGCCGGCCGAGAAGATGACGGTGCTCGCCACCGCCTGGTCGCCCAAGACCAATCGGCACGAGCCGATGATCATGACCATCGATTACGGCAAGGGCCGTGTATTCCACACGCCGCTGGGACACGAGACCTACTCCCAGGAGTGCGTGGGCTTCATCACCACCTTCCTGCGGGGGTGCGAGTGGGCGGCGACGGGGACCGTGACACAGGGGCTCCCGTCCGACTTCCCAAACACGCAGGCTGCGAGCCGCGCATTCGCCAAGTAGCCCCGATCCGTCGACGACCCGGGCGTCGAGAACCAGCAGGCGGCGAGGAGTCAGGCAGCATGCCACAGCAGGTCACGGAAGACCCCCGGAAGGCGTCCGCCGCCGCGTCGCGTGATCGACAGGCGGAGCCTGGCGAGCTCTGGTGCGAATCGCCCGGCGTGCGGCGGTTCTATTCCGCCGCGATGATGGCCGAGGTGCTCGGCGTGCCGCCCGCCGCCGTGAGGCACTGGATCCGGGTCGGGCTGCTGGCGGTGGCGGGCCGTCCCGGCGCGCTGGAGCAACTCGACTTCGGGCAGCTCGTCATCGGTCGCCATCTCGCGAAGCTCCTGGCCCGTGGGTTGTCGCTGCGGGAGATCGACGCCAAGCTCGCCGGTTTTGCACCGGGGGGAGGCTCGCAGGCGGCCAACGCGGTGCCCAGGGTGGTGGCGGACGGGAGGCGGTTGTCGATCGCCCATGAGGGCCGGCTGCTCGGCGCAGGCGGCCAGTTGCAGTTCACCTTCTACACCGAAGCACTCGGTGCGGGCCGTGCCGACGGTGAGCCGGCAGCGCGGCCGATCATCGGCCTGCCGGACACGGCGGCCGAGGCGGCGGACCCGGGCGACGGGCGTGACCGGCCGATGCCGTTGCCCGCCGGCGACGTCGTGGCCGAGATTCTCGACCTGGCCGATGATCTCGAGGCCGCGGGCGAGTACGTGGAGGCGGCCGAGGCGCTGCGGGCCGTGCTGCAGGCGCAGGGGCCGACCGCAGCGGTGACCTTCACGTTGGCCGAGCTGCTCTACCGGGCGGGCGACCTGACCGCCGCCCGCGAGCGTTACTACGCGACGCTCGAACTCGATCCGGACCATCTCCGTGCACGGGCGAGTCTGGGCTGCGTCCTCGGCGAACTCGGCGAACCCGAACTCGCGCTAGCCGCCCTGGAAGGTGTCTTGCGGCAGGAACCCGACGACGCGGACGCCCACTGGCACGCGGCGGGCATCCTGGCCGACATGGGTCGGCAGGCGGAGTCACGCCGGCACCTTCGTCGGTTCCTCGGCCTGGCACCGCAGAGCCCCTGGGCTGCCCTGGCCCGGGCGAGGCTGGACGGAGAGGCCTGACAGCGACCGGCCGTCAGTACCCGTTCCAGGGGCCGCGGACCGCGTTGACGCCGAACTGGACGGTGTCGCTGGGCTGATTAGGGGTGGGCAGGAAGCCACCGCCGCCTCCCGCCACGGCGCCCGGACCCGGGAAGGGCCGGCGAAACGGGTGATAGAGCGGCATCACCCGTGAACTGGGGACGCCCCAGGAGTACTGCGTCATGAACTCGGCCGTGGGCGGCACTACCAGGGCGATCGGCCGCCCGTCCGCCGGGTCGTACCACGCGGAGTGCCAGCTCTTGCCCTGGCTGCGGAGGAAGTACCGCTTCTCGATCGTGTCGCGGTGGATCCAGTGACCGCAGCCTTGGCCGTAGCAATGCCCGCACCGCGGCCCGAGCAGGCCCGCTCCGCCGTGGTTGCACAGTCGGCAGTCACCGCGTGCTCCGCGGCCGCCGTGGCCGCAGCCGCCGCACCCACCGTCGCTGCATCCGGCGGCGTGTCGCCCCATGCCTGGCTGGCCGGCCGGCACCTGCCGCGGCAGCGTGACCAAGGCGACGGCGACGAACCCCGCCAGCAGCGTCACCATCCGGATCGTTGTGCCCGTCGCCATCTCGATCAGCCCCCTTCGCGTGGATGTCGGAACGGACTCAGTACCAGTAGCCGTGCACGGTCGTCCGCAGCCCCGTCACGCCGGCCGGGCGGACGTATTTGCGGCGGTGTTTGTAGAGGAACTCGTGCGGCATAAAGGGTGGGTAGGTGAGCCACGTGTGCCCGACTCGGGGCGGGACCGGCCGCGGTGCGACGTACAGCTGGGCTCCCATGGCGGGGTGCGGACAAACGGACACCGGCGGCGTGTAGAAGTTGGAGAAAACGTCGGGCACCGGGCCCTCGACATCGCCGTCGATCGGGATCGCGAAGCACCCGGCCGTCGCGTTGATCGCGACCGTGATCGCGATCAACCAGCGGCAGGCAGTCGACGACAGTTTCATCGGAAGGCTCCTGGCGGCCGGTGGCAGAGCGGTCTGGGCGGTCGTTGAACCACACTGCCGCCGTTGCTTCGGCGGAAGCCCGCTGCGCGCATCAGTCCGCCCTGGTGCGGCCCGCGGCTCAGCCTCACAGGCACACCTTTACGGGTCGCCGGGCCGGCCCGGCGATCGGCAGGGTCGGCCCGCAGAGACGCCTCAACCGGCAAACTCACCCCCCCTTGCCAAGCCGCTTGGCCGAAGTCAAAGTCAGAGCCCACGGCCCCCTGAACGACGGGAAATCCATGGTCCGCACCGCTTCCCGAGCCAAGCGAGCCGCGTCACCGCCGGCCTCTGAGGAACCGCCGGCGTCTCCGGCACCGGCCACCAGCGGCGGTCCCCAAACCAAGCGGCGGGCGACGGCCCAGAGCCTCGCGGCCGGCCAGCGGGACATTTCCGTCAGCGAGTTCTTCGCCAAGAACCGCCATCTGCTGGGCTTCGACTCGCCCCGCAAGGCGCTGCTGACGAGCGTCAAGGAGGCGGTCGACAACTCGCTCGACGCCTGCGAGGAGGCGGGCATCGTGCCCGAGATCTGGGTCCGGATCGAGGCGGTCGGGGAGAGCGGGTCGCGCTACCGGATGAGCGTCCAGGACAACGGGCCAGGCATCGTCCGCAAGCAAATCCCGCTGATCTTCGGAAAACTGCTCTACGGCTCGAAGTTCCATCGGCTGCGGATGAGCCGGGGCCAGCAGGGCATCGGCATCTCTGCCGCCGGCATGTACGGTGTGCTGACCACCGGCAAGCCGGTGAAGATCATCTCGAAGATCGACGCCAAGCGACCGGCCCACTATTACGAACTGCGAATCGACACCAAGACCAACCAGCCGCAGATCCTCAACGGCAAAGGAGAGGGGGTGGAGGTGCCCGCGGGTAAGGGGGGCGCCGAACTGATGCGGAAACACGCCATCGAGTGGGTGGCGGAGAACGATCGCGGCGACCCGCTTCACCACGGCACCCGCGTCACGATCGAGATGGAGGCCAAGTTCCAACGAGGCCGTGGCAGCGTCGAGGAGTATCTCGAGCAGACCGTGATTGCCAACCCCCATGCCCGCATCCACTTCGTTGGCCCCGACGGCGGCGAACGGCTTCTGGAGCGGGCGAGCGAAGAACTGCCGCCCGAGCCCAAGGAGATCAAGCCGCATCCCTACGGCGTGGAACTCGGTCGCCTCGTGACCATGCTCCAGGAGCAGCCGCGGATCACGCTGGCCCAGTTCCTCACGCAGTCGTTCTCGCGGGTCTCCCACGGCACGGCCCGCAAGATCTGCGAGGCTGCCAAGCTCTCGGCACGGGCCACCACCGCCAAGCTCGGCCGCGGCGAGGCGGACGCGCTCTACAAGGCGATCCAGGAGACCAGGATCCCCCCGCCGGCGACCGACTGCATCGTGCCGATCGGCGAGCAGCGGCTGCTCGCGGGCCTGCGACAGGTGGTGCCGGGCGAGTTCTTCACCGCGGCCACCAGGCCCCCCTCGGTCTATCGTGGCAATCCGTTCCTGATCGAAGCGGCACTCGCCCACGGTGGCGGCGTGGCGGCCCAGCGGATCAGCCGCGAGGCCCTCGGTGAGCTGGCCGGCGAGAGCGACGCCCGCAGCCTGCGGCAGTTCCTGGTGACGACCTTCGCAGGGGTCGGCGGTGAGGGCGCCGAGCAGATCCTCACCACGGCGGCGCTCGCGTCGCGGCAGTCGCCGGCCCGGCTGTCGAGGAAGCAACTGGACGCGCTCCACGAGGCGATGCAGCACGTCAGCGTCGAGGAGGGGCAGAGCATGACCGTGCTCCGCTTCGCCAACCGGGTGCCGCTGCAATTCCAACACGCCGCCTGCGCCGTCACGCAGACGATCCTGTCCACCAACTGGAGGGCCTATGGCCTGTCGCAGTCCCGCGGCAGCCTGCCGTCCGGACCGGTGACCGTGATGGTGCACGTCGCCAGCGTCTGGGTGCCGTTCACGAGCGAGTCCAAGGAGGCGATCGCCCACTACGCGGAGATCCAGAAGGAAATCCGCCTGGCACTGCAGGCAGTCGGTCGCAAGCTCGGCATGTATCTGCGGCGGCGGCTCCGGGTGGCCCAGGAGGGCCAGCGGCGGAGTATTTTCCTGAGGTACCTCGGCGAGGTGGCCGGCGCAGTGTCACAGATCAACGGGACCGATCGGGGCAAGCTCTACGAGCAGTTGCTCGCCGTCGCCAAGCGGAAGACGGCGGAGGCCGACGTCAGGCTCGACGACCGCGGCAAGCCGATCGAGGAGGAGGACGATCTCGACCTCGGCGAAAACTGCTTCATCGTCGCCCAACGACCGGCGGCGGAGGCCGGCACGGCCGCTCCTGGCGAGTCCGAACCGCGGGCCTCACGAAAGAAGCCACGCCGCGTCACCACGCCGCCCGCCAGCCGACTGATGCCGGGCCGCGGGAAGCGCAGCGAGTAGGGCGGAAACCGCGCCCGCCGGGCCGGGGATCACCCTGCTGCGATCAGCCGGAGCCGATCGCCGGCAACGCCGCACCGGGCCGCCGACCGCGGCGTTCACGACAGGATCCCCTTCACCACTTCACCGTGGACGTCCGTGAGCCGGAAGTCACGACCCTGGTAGGGGAAGGTGAGGCGGAGGTGGTTGATGCCCATCAGGTGCAGGATCGTGGCGTTGAGATCGTGCACATGCACCCGCTGCTCCGGAGTCACGATATTGTAGCAGTAGTCGTCGGTCGCGCCCCAGGTCAGGCCCGGCTTCACGCCGGCTCCCGCCAGCAGCATGGTGAAGCAGCGGGGATGGTGGTCGCGGCCGTAGTTGGTGTCGCTCAGCGTCCCCTGCGAATAGATAGTGCGGCCGAACTCGCCCCCCCAGACCACGAGCGTCTCGTCGAGCAGCCCTCGGCGGCCCAGGTCGTCGAGCAGGGCTGCGGTCGGCTGGTCGGTGTCGTGGCACTGACCCTTGATCGCGGGCGGCAGCCCGCCGTGGTGGTCCCAGCCCATGTGGAACAACTGCACGAAGCGAACCCCGCGTTCCGACAGCCGCCGGGCCAGCAGGCAGTTGGCGGCGTAGCTGCCCGGTCTTGAGACATCGGGCCCGTAGGAGTCGAGCACGTGCCGGGGTTCGTCGGCGAAGTCGACGATCTCCGGGACGCTCGCCTGCATCCGAAATGCCATCTCGTACTGGCCCGTGCGGGCGGCGATCTCAGGATCGCCGAGCAGCCCACCGCGGGCCGCGTTCAACGTGGCGATCCGGTCAAGCGTGGCGCGACGCCGGTCGCGGTCAATTCCAGGCGGGTCGGCGAGATACAGCACCGGGTCGCCGGAGTTTCGAAACCGTACGCCCTGGTGCTCCGTGGGCAGGAACCCCGCGCCCCACAGCCGGTCATAGAGGGGCTGATCGTCCTTGCGACCCGAGCCGAAGCTCGTCAGCACGATGTAGGCCGGCAGGTCGGCGTTGTCGCTGCCCAGGCCGTAACTCACCCAGGAGCCGATGCTGGGCCGGCCGGCGAGCTGGTGGCCGGTCTGGAAGAACGTGATGGCCGGGTCGTGATTGATCTGTTCGGTGACCATCGAGCGGATCATGCACCAGCGGTCGGCATGGCG
>VGYP01000110.1 GCA_016872955.1 Planctomycetota bacterium | reverse complement strand
CTCAATCAGACGACCGCCCGCAACCTTCACGAGTGGCGGACGAAAAATGGTCGATTCACCTCACGTCGGCAGTTTCTGGAGGTGCCCGCTTTCGGGGAGGCCGCCTATGTGCAGGCCGCGGGCTTTCTGAAGATCACCGACGGCACCGACCCGCTGGATGCGACCTGGATCCATCCCGAGAGCTACGACGTGGCGACGCGGGTGCTCGAACGGATCGGCGGCAGCCCCGCGGATCTCGTCGGGCAGCCCGAGGCTCTGGCGGCCCGGATGGCCGATGTCGACCTCGGCGGCCTGGCCGCCGAGCTGGGCGTGGGTCGGCTCTTGCTGGCCGACATCCTCGAGCAACTCCGCCGTCCGGGGCGAGATCCCCGCGAGGATCTTCCGAGGCCGTTCTTCAAGAAGGGAGTCCTCAAGCTCGACGACCTGCAGGTCGGCCTGGAACTGCATGGGGCCGTGCTCAACGTGGTCGACTTCGGTGCCTTCGTCGACATCGGCATGCACGACAGCGGTCTGGTGCACATCAGTCAGATGTCGAGCCGCTTCGTCCGTGATCCCCACGACGTGGTGAGCGTCGGCGAGATCGTACGGGTCTGGGTGCTGGAAATCGACAAGGCGCGGCGGCGGGTGGCCCTGACGATGATCTCGCCACAGGAGCGGGAGCGGCAGAGCCGGGTCGCCGACCAGCGGAAGCAGGCCGCGGAGCAGCGAAAACAGGGAGCGCAGGAGCGGCGGCCGCCGCGGCAGGCTGGGCCGGCCCGGAGAACGGCTGCCGGAGCCGAGCCGGGGCGTCCGGGTGGCCGCACCGCGGCACCGCCCCGACCCCAGAAGAAGCGCGGGCGGCGGGATGACCAGCAGCCCGCCGAGCCGCGGGCGAGGACCTACGAGTCGAAGCGACAGAAGGAATCAAAACCGCTGAGCGATGCCATGCGGCAGGGGCGTGAGCCGCTGCGGACCTTCGGCGATCTCAAGCAGTTCCTGATGCGATCCGACGAATCACCGTCCGAGTCACCCGTGAGGCCCCCGGAAGATGCCGGCCCTGCGGCGGATGGCTGACATGGGCCCCGCGTCGTCTACTGCCGCAAGTCACCCGGTTCGGCGGATCGAAGGGGCGTGATTTTGGCGGAGCGTCCGGTGGCTCATGATGGCCACCTTCGACGAGAGCCTGCGCAGCGGCGGGGTGGCGAGTGCTGCCGTCGGGGGCGCGAAGCCGGCGTTGGGGTCGTTCCGCCGGCCGAGGACCGCGGTCCTCGTAGCGTGCGACACCGGCTCACGGTCTGGCAAGGGGCATGTGGGAGCCGGAGGAGTGGCTACCGACCGGTTCGATCATCGCTCGCGGAACGTGATTCGACCCTTGGTAAGGTCGTAGGGCGACAGTTCGACCTTCACCTTGTCGCCGGGCACGATCCGGATGAAGTTCTTCCGCATCCGGCCCGCCACGTGGGCGTTGACGATGTGGCCGCCCGCAATCTGGACGCGAAATCGGGTGTTCGCGAGCGCCTGGGTCACGACGCCCTCGACCTCAAGTGCCTCTTCTTTTCCCGCCATGAGGGTTCCGCAGATAGTTCCTGGAGCCGACGACGAGACTCTAGCCCCCGTGGCGGGTGAAGTCCAGTCGCGACCCGGCTGGGGCGACGCCGTCACGAGTCGTCGGCCGCCCCCGGGGTTCCGCCGCCCGCCTTCCAGCGCAGGTAGGCGTCGAGGAAGCCGTCGAGATTGCCGTCGAGGACGCTCTGGAAGTTGCCGACGTAGTGACCGGTTCGCTGGTCCTTGACCCGCTGGTCGGGGTGCAGGAAGTAGTTGCGGATCTGCGACCCGAAGCCGGTCTTGGGCTGCTCCTTGTAGCGGGCGGCCTGCTCGGCCTCCCGCTGCTCCTCCTGGAGCCTCGCGATGCGAGCCCGCAGCATCTTCAGGGCGGTGGCGCGATTCTTGTGTTGGCTCCGTTCGCTCTGGCACTGCACCACGATGCCGGTCGGAAAATGTGTCAGCCGGATCGCGCTGGAAGTCTTGTTGACGTGCTGCCCGCCGGCACCGCTGGCCCGGAAGACGTCTTCGCGGATGTCCTCGTCCCGCAGTTCCACCTCGGTGTCGTCGTCGGCGATCTCCGGTGACACGTCGACGGCCGTGAAACTCGTCTGCCGCTTGCCCTCGGAGTTGAAGGGGCTGATCCGTACGAGCCGGTGGATGCCAGTCTCGCCTTTCAGGTAGCCATAGGCCCACGGGCCACGGATCGCGACCGTCGCGCTCTGGATGCCGGCCACTTCGTCATCCTGGCGGTCAAGCAACTCGACGGAGCAGTCGTGCTTGTTGGCCCAGGCGGAGTACATCCGCAGCAGCATCTCGGCCCAGTCGTTGGCATCGGTGCCCCCGTCGCGGGCGTGGATCGACACCAGGGCGTCGCTGGCGTCGTGTGGCCCCGACAGCAGGGAGGCGAGTTCGAGATTGTCGACCAGTTTGCCCAGTCGCTCCACCTCGGCCGCCAACTCCGACTCCAGCGAGCTATCCTCACGGGCCAACTCCTCGAGGGCCTCCAGGTCACAGCCGACGGCGAGCGCCTCATCGAGCGGCTTAAGGATCGCGTTGACGCCCTTGAGCTCGGCGACGGTCGCCTGGGCCTTCTCGGCGTTGCTCCAGAAATCAGCCCCGCCCATGGCCTCTTCGAGGCGGGCGGCGGATCGCTTGCGACCCGCCCAGTCAAAGAGAGTCCCGCAGCTGCAGCAGGCGGGCCCGAATCGCTTCACCGCGATGGAAGAGGCTCGTATCCATGGACGGAGTGTACGCGGGCCGACGGCGGGCGTCAGCGGGCGGCCGTCGAATCCGCATCCCAGGCAGCGAAGGCGGCTGCCAGGGCTGCGGGCGAGGCGGCGGCCAGCGCGGCGGGCCGGTCGTCGTCGAGGATCGTGCCCGTGGCCAGCCTGGTGTCGGGCGACAGCAGTCCGTTGACGGCCGCCCTGAGCCCCACGCGGAAGGTCTCGTCCTGTTCCCGCAGTCGGTCGCCGATCACGGCCACCCGCACGGTCCGGACGGTCTGGCCGGCTGCGAAGACGATGCGGCCCGCGGCTCGCACGTAATCGCGACCCGCCACAGCAGTGCCGTTGGCCGTTGCCCAACCGACACCCACCGGCCGGCTCCAGGCCTGCGAGAGCGTGATCGTGAAGGCGAGCCAGCGGCGGCCGGCACTGCCCTCCGCGAGCGACCCCCCCGTGATCGTGATCCGCGGCGGTTCGGGCGGCGGCGGCGTCACCGGTGCGCTCCAGAGCGAGCCGTCGGCGGCGGCCACAACGGCCCGGTAGCGGTGGGCCGTGGCCAACGGCTCGTCCATCCGGTGCAGCTTGGCGAAGTCCCCCGAGGGAGCTGCACCGGCCGCTCCGGTGAACTGGAAGTCGACATAGAGGTCGAGGCCGGCCGCATCGACCGCCTGCAGATACTCGCGGTAGATGTCGCCCATCCGCGGATCGTTGGTGGCGGCGTAGAAGGCCGGCTGGTAGGCCGCGCCGCGGCCGTCGAGATGCGGGCCTCCCTCGTACGCTACGAGCGCGATCTCGCGGCCCAGGCTGGTCGACCAGCCCCGGGCCAGCCGCGCGTGTGCCGTCACCCACTCGACCGAGGCCGCGATGTTGCCGCGGGTGTCGGCCAGGACACGGTCGACGGTCGTGGCCGCGGTGGAGGCGTCGCGCTGTGCGTCGGTAGGCGTGATGTAGGGGGCGATGGCGATGGCATCGAACGCCCCGGCCATGCTCTCGGCGATCCGGTCGGTGACCCAGTCGACCGCGGCCCAACCGGCCGCCACCCGGACCAGCCGGTGCATCTGGCCCGCAAAGGCTTCCGACCAGATGTCGAGGTCGCGTTTCGCCTCGCGGCCGGCCACCTGCCAATGGTCGAGGTCCGCGTTGCCGGGCAGCGAGAGTTGCTCGGCCACCCACTGCGAGGCCTCGAAGCCCCAGCCGAAGTTCCACACTTCATTGGCCCACTCGACGTACACCTTGCGACCCGGTTCGAGGTGGGTGCGGACGTAGGTGGCGAAGGTGGCCACGAAGCCGTCGTCGGCCATGGGGGGCATGTTGAACCACGGATCGGCATCGAGATCGTTGGCCAGCTGGACCATGTATTCCAATGACATGCCGTTGACCATCGGCTCGCTCGGCGTCCCGCCTGGGCCCGAGCCCTGGCGGGCGGCGGAGGCCGTCCGGCGGTCGGACCAGGTGACGATGTCGGAGGAGTTGGTCTCCTGCATCCCCATGAAGCGGATGACGTCGAAGGCCGCGAGCCGTTTCAGGAACAAGGGGTGGAAGGGGGAGAACGACGCCCCGGGTGTCCAGCGCTCGCCGGCGAATCGCCGCCCCTGCCAGTCGGGCATCCAGACGTGGATGTCGCGGACCGGATCAGACGGACTCGTCGCATCGATCCGCAGATAGATTCCGGCGTCACTCGGCGTGACCCCCAGATCGGCCCAGTGGACACCCCCCGGCGACTCGCCGGAGGCGATGAGCCGGGCGTCGAATCCGAAGCTCACCGTGCCGGAGCCGACCCACTCGGCGCGGTAGGTGCCGGCCGCGTAGGCCCCGCCGATCTCACGAAACATGAGCGTGCCCGCGGCGTGCCGCAGCGACCGGCCGGCGTCCGACCAGGTCTCGAGGGCGGTCACGTTGCCGGCGGCATCGAGCGGCAGGGGGCGGGCCTCACCGACGTCCCAGGTCAGGACCCCCGTCTCCTCGTCGACGGCGTGTGCGATCCAGGGGCGGGAAGCCTGGAACGCATCGGTGAACGTCCAGGCAGGCGACCAGTCGACCACGTTCTCGAGGTTCATGCCGACGGCCATGTGGCCGTCGCCGGCGAGCAGCTGGCGGGCCTCGCAGGGTTCGAGGCCAAGCCGGGCATGGTCGTGGCGGCGTCGCACGCTGAGACGCCCCCCGGGGCGACACGGCATCGGAATCCACGGCCTGCCGCATTTTGCCGCGGAACGTCCTGTTTCGCTCCAAGGCCCGCGAGTCATGGCGGTGTCCTTCTGCGGGGTTTCGTCGTTGGTCGCGGTCGACGAGCCGCGGCCGCTGGATGACGATGCAAACCCCGTGCCCGGCTGCGCCGTTCTGTGGCGGCCGGTGGCCAAGGTCCTCCCGACCGGTGGCCACCTGGCCGACCGGCCGGAACCCCCGAGGTTCTGGACGGATGCTCTTCTCCTCATCGAGTGGTGAAGACCGGCTCCGGAGTCTGTCAGCGGCGGGCCAGCCGATTGCCGGGCAGCCGGCGGACGAGTCGCCGCATCTCCAGAGCCCCGATCGCGGCGAGCACCCGCGAGACGGCCAGGTCGCCGTCGGCGACGAGGTCGTCGACGGCGACGCTGCCGGTGCCGTCGCCTGCGGCGGCGAGCCTGGAATCGACCGCGGCGAGCACCGTCCGTTCCACCTCGTCGAGCCGCAGTTCGGCGGGGGCGTGGATCTCCCGACCATCGGCCGCGACGGACGGCTCGAACAACGGGCCGAGTTCCTCCAAGATGTCGTCGATGCTCTCGACGAGCTTTGCCCCGTCGCGGATCAGGCAGTGGCAACCACGCGACATCCGACTGTCGATGGGGCCTGGCACCGCGAACACCTCCCGGCCCTGCTCCCCCGCGAGCCGCGCCGTGATCAGCGCCCCGGAGCGCTCCGCGGCCTCGACCACGACGGTGCCGAGCGAAAGCCCGGACACGATGCGGTTGCGGCTGGGGAACGCCCCCGGCACGGGCGCCCCCAGCGGCGGCGCCTCGCTGATCACGGCACCGTGTCGGGTGACTTCGACCGCCAGGTCGGTGTGTTCCGGCGGATACACGCAGAGCACGCCGGAACCGAGCACCGCGATCGTCCGCCCGCCAGCCTCGATCGCGCCGCGGTGGGCCGCCTGGTCGATACCGCGTGCCAGGCCGCTGACGACCGTGTAGCCGGCCCGCGCCAGCGCCCCGGCGAGTTGCCCGGCCACCCGGCGGCCGTAGGCCGTGGCATGCCGCGCGCCGACGACCGCCACCGCCAGGGCGTCGCACGGGTCGAGGTGGCCGCGCACGAAGAGCACGCCGGGCGGGTCGTCGATCTGGGCGAGCAGCCGCGGGTAGCCGGCGGCACCCTCGAGGAGCATCGCCACGTCGCGGCGGTGGCAGAGATCGATCGTCTCCTCCGCGATCCGCGACTCGGCCGTCCTCTGGATCGCCTGCACGAGCCTCGCTCCAATGCGGTCCACATCGGCGAGCTCCTGTGGTCCGGCCGCGAACACCGCCTGCGGCGTCCCGAATCGTGCCAGGAGTCGCTTGCGGGCCAGGCCGCCGACCCCCGGTACGCTCGCCAGACGGACGTGGGCGAGCAGCGACTCATCGGACGGTCGGGCGGGAGACGCGGGCTCGGTCGCGGCCATGGTCCATCCTCCGGGGCGAGCAGAGGGTGAGTGTACGGGTGTTCCGTACCGTGAGCAAGCCCCTGCGGCGGCCCTGGCAGCCGACGAGCGTCGGGGCGGCGTCAGCCGGCCTGGGCCTTGAGTTCGGCCAGGTGCTGGGCCGTGTTCACGAGTCGGTCCCAGTTGGCCTCGACGTATTCAGGCGGGCCACCGATCTGCGCCACGACCTGGGCCACCTCCTCGGTGGGCACCATCTCGATCGCATCCCAGGGGCAGACCTTGAGGTCGTAGGGGTTGGTCTTCTTGCCCGGGATGTGCACACAGACCTCGCACCCCACGCATCGCTCGATGTCGATCTCGCACCAGCTCTGCAAGTTGTGGAAGTGGTCGTACTGCTGCACCTTGATGATGCAATCGACCGGGCACACCTCCAGGCAGCTCTCACAGCCGGTGCAATTGTCAGCGTTGATGACCGCCAGTTCCTTGGGCAGCTTCTTGCGAGGGCCTTGCTTTGCCATGATCATGTCCGATCGGCGGGCGGCGGGATGAACACCAACCACTCTATCGTAGCCGCTTCGGCCGGCTCGGCCAAACGACCGCGGGCGGTCAGGCCGCCCGCCGCATCCGCCCGCCTCGGGCGGCCTAAGGGCCCTCCTCGAAGGCGTAGCCGAACCGCTCGACGTCGGCCGCGAACGCCTCCGCCACGCGGGCCACGAGCGGCGGCGTGTAGTAGTCGCGGTAGTCACCGCGGTCGCCCGCGTTGAGCCTCGGCAGGTCCGCCTCGATGCCGATCCGCCGGCAGACGAACGCGAAGTTGCCGGCCAGCGACTCGTAGCGGCCAACGTAGTCGACCAGCAGCCGCCCGTCGCGATCGCAGAGCAGGTTCGTCTGCGAGAAACGATTGCGACGAATCTCGTACTCGACATACGTGGCGAACGTGGGCAGGCGGCGGGCGATGTGGCTGCGGCGGTGGCTCGGCTTGCTGCGAAGATAGTGCCAGTAGGAGACCAGCAGGTCCCACGGGTTGCGGACGAAGGCGAACTTGAAGAGCGACTCGAACACGTCCGCGGGCAGCCACGCCCGCAGCGTCGCCGCCGAGGCGTGGGGGCGAAACTTCGTGTAGGGCCAGGGCGCGAGATGATTGACGGGGATGCCGGCCCGCGCGAGCCAGCGATTGGCCCAGTAGCGGTCGATGCAGGTGGCGTAGCGGCCGAGCGCGACGGTGACGCTGCTACCGGCCGTCTTCGGCACGTGCACGAACGCGAAGGAGTGGCTGTCGGAGAGAAGCATGGGCAGCCCTGGCACGGGGGGGAAGGATGCCAGACGAGCCGATACGATGCCAGAGCGGTATACCCCGCCGGCGGCGCGTCGGACGGTACCCGCCGTGTCAACCGCGGCCGGGGCACGCCGTGCGCGAGGCTCGCCTGCGAGCCGTATCAGACGGTCTCGCCGCGGACGAGATCCTCGGGCGTCTGCCGCGTTCGCACGAGCCGGGCCCGTCCACCGTCGACGAGCACCTCGGCCGGCAGCGGCTTGGAGTTGTAGTTGCTCGCCATCACGAACCCGTACGCGCCCGCGATCTCGATCACCAGCAGATCGCCGACCGACGCGTGTGGCAGGGACCGCGTGGTCACGAAGCCGCCGTCCGCCTGGGTGAAGATGTCGCCCGACTCGCAGAGCGGCCCCCCCACTGCCACCTCCTCGACGGCCTCCGGCCCGGAGTCGCCCTGCGGGCAGAGGCTCATCGGATGGTAGGAACCGTAGAGCACCGGACGGGCGAGGGTGTTGAACCCGGCGTCGACGAGCAGATACCTGCGGGAACCCTGCCGCTTGACGGCCCGGATCTCACTGACGAGAAACCCCGCCTCGGCCGTTAGGTAACGGCCCGGTTCAATCTCCAGCCGCAGCCGGTGCCCGAAGCGTTCCTCCAGCCGCTTGCGGGCGGCATCCCAGAGCGTGAAGTAACCGCCGAGATCGGCCCGTTGCTCCTCGGGCTTGTAGGGCACCGGCAGGCCGCCACCGGCCGAGATCGTCGTCAGCGAGCGGCCGATCTCGATCGCCACCCGCTCGAGCGCCCCGGCCACCTCGGCCAGGTGACCGAGGTCGGCCCCGCTGCCGATGTGCATGTGCAGCCCGCTCACGCAGAGGCCCACCCACTCGGCCCGACGGAGCACGTCGGGAATCTGCTCGTGCCAGATACCGTGCTTGGAGCCCTCGCCGCCGGTGTTGGTCTTCTGGCTGTGACCGTGGCCGAAGCCGGGATTGACGCGGAGCGTCACGGCTGCACCGGGCACCCGCTCGGCCAACTGCTCGAGCATGTCGGCCGAGCCGCAGTTGACGTGGATGCCGAGCCGCGCGACCGCGTCGAGGCTCTCACGATCAAAAATGTCCGCTGTGTAGACGATCGGCTGGGCCGGCGGCAGCGCGGCCGTCGATGCCGCCGCCGGCTCGGCATGGGCGGGATACCCGGCGGCCAGGGCCCTGTGGATCTCACCGGCGCTGACCGCGTCGACGAGCACGCCCTCGCGGCGGACGAGGTCGAGCACGGCGAGGTTCGAACAGGCCTTCTGGGCGAAGCGGACCGTGTCCCAAGCGGCCAGGTCACGGCAGCGACGCCGGATCGGCTCGGCGTCGTAGACGTAGAGCGGCGTGCCATGCTCGCGGGCGAGGTCGGCGACCGAGACGCCGGCGATCTCGCGGCGAACGA
>VGYP01000109.1 GCA_016872955.1 Planctomycetota bacterium | reverse complement strand
AGTCTGCTCGCTGACTCCGAGCCGCCGGATGATCTCGGCGACTGGCGTACCGGACTCGGCCTGCCGCAATGCGAACGCGATCTCCTCTTCCGTGTGCTGCTTTCAGCCCAGCGGAAACCCCATCCTTTCTGGTGATGCCAAGGTCAAAAAACCTCACATCCCGGATGGATTCAGAAATGGGGAGGACGTCACCATGGCTGTAACCTTTGGAAGACCCCTGGCTCGGGAGTGACGCTCGTTCGCGACATCCGTCCGGGACCAACGGGATGCAGGCCGGGAGGGATGGTGGCCGTCGGCGGCATCGTCTACTTGACAGCCGACGACGGCGTCTATGGGCGAGAACCCTGGAAGTTCGACGGCGCGCAGGCCGTCCGCCTGTTCGACATCAACTCCGGGTCGCTGGTCGATCGCGGGGGCAGCCTCGTCTTCGTTGCATCCGATGACACTGATGATGGTCCGCACGTCTGGATGTATGCCGGTTCGTCCGACATGCGTGTCGGCGACAGAATCGGTGCCTCCGGGCTGACCACCAACCAGGATTAGCTCGTCCTGCAATGGATCGACTCGATCAGTTCAGCCGAGCCCTGGGCCATTAGCTCCCTGCTGCCGGTCGCCGAGAACCGGTCCGCGGGCACGGTCGTGCCCACCTTCTCCACGGCCGATCCCGACGCGGGCGACAGCTTCGCCTACGAAATCGTTCCTGCACCGGAAAGTACCGGCATCGCCATGTTCACGATCCAGGGCGACACGCTTCGCACCGCGGGCCCGTTGAACTACGAGGCCGGGCCTTCCTATTCGCTCACCATTCGGGCCACCGATCGCGGCGGGCTGTCCACGACGTCGGTTTTCACGGTCGTCGCCACGAATGTGACCGAAGCGCCGCTTTCGATCTGAACGCTGCCGCTGACCGTCCCCGAGAACTCCACCGCCGACACACGCGTCGGCGGGCTGAACACGCTCGACCCGGACATCGGCGATCAGTTCACCTACGTGCTCGCGCCGGGCGAGGGAGCCATCGACAACGGCCGCTTTACGATCACCACGAGCGGCCAGATCCGTGTCGCCGCCAACGCGGTCCTCAACTTTGAACGGTCGTCGTCCCTCAGGATCCGCGTCGGCACGACCGACCAGGGCGGCCTGTCGCTCGAGACGCCGCTCACCGTGCAGGTAACCGACGTCGACGAGGCCCCCATCGTCGACCACATCGTGCCACCCGCCAACGGCTCTTACCGGGCCGGCCAGCCGCTCTGATTCACCGCCGTGACCACGCAGCCGGTGACCCGCGTCGGCCGGGGCGTGGCCGACATCGGCCTCGTCGCCGGCCGGGCGGCCCAGAAGGCCACGCTCGTCGGTGGCCTGGGAAGCAACCGGCTCACGTTCCAAGATCTGCCCACCCCTAGCGTCAACGACGCCGACGGCGTGGCACTTTGCAACAAGATTCGGCTGCCCAAGGGAGTGTTTCTCTGGGATGCGCTCGGCTGCCGGTTCTCACTCGCCGTGCCCCCCGTGGCCACCGGCGGCGTGCTCGTGGACATCACGAAGCCCGTGGTTCGCTCGGTCAGCGGGCCGGTTTCGGGCACCTATCGTCCGGGGCAGGAACTGCTCTTCACGGCCGTGCTCTCGGAGCGGGTGACGGCCACGGGCACGCCCACCATCGCCTTGTCCTTCAGCGCCGCCCGCCGCCAGGCGACCTACGCCTCGGGCTCGAGCACGCTGACCTTCCGTCACGTCGTTCAACTCGGCGACGTGGCCGCCAAGGGGATCACGATCGCTCCGCAGCGGTCGCTCGCAGGGGCGGCGATCGCCGACGCCGCCAGCAATGGGATCGTGCCGACCTTCAGGGCCCCGTCTGGCAAGGGCGTGATCTCGCTCCGCCCCTCCCGCCCGCGCCCTCCGCCGTGCAGGCGGCGTTTGCGGCGATCGGCACCGGCTGACCCCGTTTCGCCGGCTGCGGGCGGTCTGCCGCTCGCGTCGGCCCGTTGGCCTTCGCCGTGCCTTCGCGTACAACGGGCCCATGACCTTCGTCGCTGGATCCGCCGTCACTACCACCGCCCTGCCCCTGGGTCCACCCTCGCGAGGCAAGGTACGAGATTGCTATCGGTTCACGTCGGCTGATTTCAGCGACGCCTTGCTGATCGTCAGCACCGACCGCATCAGCGCCTTCGACTGGATCCTGCCCACGCCGATCCCTGACAAGGGCCGCATGCTCACCACCCTCTCGCGATTCTGGTTCGACCTGCTCGCCAGCGGACCGGAGCCGATCGCCCACCACCTGCTCACGACCGACGTGGACGTCATGGGCCTACCTGCCGAGATCGACCGCACACCGCTCCGCGGCCGCACGATGCTCGTCAGGCGGGCCGAGGTGATTCCCTTCGAGTGTGTGGTTCGCGGCTGGCTCGCTGGCTCGGGCCTGGCCGAATATAGGAAAAGCGGCAAGGTCTGCGGTGTGCCCCTGCCGGCCGGTCTGCGTGCTGGCGACAGGCTCCCCGAGCCGATCTTCACGCCTGCCACGAAGGCCGCGAGCGGCCACGACGAGAACGTCTCGTTCGACGTAATCACGGCCGCGATCGGTGCCGACCTCGCCACCACGCTCCGGGAGAAAAGCCTCCGGGTCTACCGCCGCGGTGCCGAGCACGCCGCCGCCCGGGGCATCGTCCTGGCCGACACGAAGTTTGAGTGGGGCCGGCTGTCCGACGGGTCGGTGATCCTCGTCGACGAGGTGCTGACACCGGACAGTTCGCGATTCTGGCCGGCGGCCGACGCGGGACACGGACGGGTGCCCGACTCCTTCGACAAGCAGTTCGTCCGCGACTGGCTGGAGACGAGCGGCTGGGACAAGGCGAGTGAGCCGCCGCCGTTACCCGCGGACGTCGTGGCCCGCACCCGCGACAAATATCTCGACGCCTGCCGGCTAATCACCGGCCACCGGCTGGAGCCGACATGACCCGCGGCGTCCGTAGCGCGGGCCATGACGTCTGGCTCGGCGACTCCGGCGGGGGCGGTGTTCGTGAACATTGACTCAGCCTCGCCTCGCGGCGGCCTGATCGTCGACGTCGGCGGTTCCTCGGGACCGCCGAACCCGGCGGTGACGGCCGAACTCGGCACGTACACCGTCGCGGTCGACCTCCCCCACGGCAGGCCCTGACTCCTGCGATCATCGAAGGGCGGAACGGAGGGGTGCCGGCTGCCGTCGTCGCGGGGCTGGCCGGCGCGCTTCAGCCGGGCATCCGGAGCTGATGGACCCGGCGTTTTCCCAGGGGCTTCTGCCCTAGGGCGGCAGCGGGAAGCCAACTAGAATCGCTCCCATCGCGTTGTTCACCCCACCTCACCCCCAACCCTCACGATGCTCCGGTACTGGACCGCTGGCGAATCCCATGGCCCCGCGCTGGTCGCGTTGATCGACGGTTTTCCCGCCGGCCTTACGGTCGACACCGCGGCGATCGACGTCGAACTCCGCCGGCGTCAGGGGGGCTATGGCCGCGGTGGCCGGCAGCGGATCGAGACCGATGCCGTGACGTTTCTCTCGGGCCTCTGGAAGGGGGTCACGCTAGGCAGCCCGTTGGCGCTTGAGGTGATCAACCGCGACGCCAAGCTCGAGCGACTCGAGGAGGTGGACCGCCCCCGGCCGGGTCACGTCGACCTGGCCGGCGCGATCAAACACCTCGGCGGCGTTCGCGCGGTGCTCGAGCGGGCGAGCGCACGAGAGACCGCCGCCCGCGTCGCGGCCGGGGCCCTGGCCCGCCAGTTGCTGGCCGTGTTCGGCATCGAAGTCGCCGGCTGGGTGACGGAACTCGGCGGTGTCGTGCTCGGCGACCGTGTCGGCACGCTGGCTCAGTTACGCGACGTCCGCGACGCCAGTAGCATCTTTTCGCTCCATCCGGAACGGGACGAGGAGGTCACGACCCTGATCGACAAGGTCGGCAAGGAGGGGGACACCCTCGGCGGTGTCGTCGAAGCAAGGGTCACCGGCCTGCCGATCGGGCTGGGCACGCATGCGCAGTGGGACCGCAAGCTCGACGGCCTGCTCGCCCAGGCGGTGATGGCCGTGCAGGCCATCAAGGGAGTGGAAATCGGCATGGGCTTCGAGGCCGCCCGACGCCGAGGGTCGCAGGTGCACGACCCGATCGACTTCGACCCCGCGCTCGCCGCCGGACCGACCCAGGGATTCAATCGCCCCACCAACAATGCCGGGGGGCTGGAAGGAGGCACGACCAACGGCCAACCGCTGGTCGTGCGGGCCGCTATGAAGCCGATCAGCACGCTCCGAAAGCCGCTGGCGAGCGTCAATCTCAAGACCAGGCAGCCGGAGGAGGCCGCCTACGAACGCAGCGACGTCTGCGCGCTCAGCGCCTGCAGCGTGATCGTCGAGAACGTGGTCGCCTTCACGGTGGCCGCGGCCCTGGTCGACAAATTCGGTGGCGACAGCATCGCGGAGATGCAGGCCCGCTGGCGGCTGTACCACAACCTGGCCCGCGGCCGCTGATCGCTCGCGAGGGGAACTGGGGGACAAGGATGTTCGTCGCCCGCTCGTCCGCCCGTATTCGCCTTGCGAGGATCATATTCCTCGCGGTCTGTCTCGCTCCGGCCGCAGGGCTCGTTGGCTGGGCGGTCCACCTGCGGGGCGAGTTCCATCGCCGCACCATCGAACGCCGTTGGCAGGCGGCCACCGGCATCCCGCTCACCGTGGCCGCGGTCGAGTACCCCAGGCCTGGCGTGATTCGCGGCCGACGCTGTGTCGTCCCCGCTCGAGACGGCGGGCCGGCCTTCGAACTGCCCCTGGTCGAAATCGAGTCATCGGCGGACGAGGACCGCATTCGCGTAGACGGGTTCTCCTGCGACGTGCGTGCGGCCGGCGTGCTGATCGGCCTGGCGCGTGCATGGCTCACCGACGAGGTGCGGTTCGACCGCACGTGCATCGTGGAGGTGGCCGATGGCCGCTGGGCTGGACCGCCGAAGCCGAAGAACGCCGCTGACGTGAAAATGCCGCTGCGGATCGAGTGCGTGGCGCGGACCGAAACCAGGGCCCTGAGGTTCGTGCGACAGGCGGGCGAGGCGCCGGACGAGGTGCGGATCATCCGCCACCTCTCGCCGCGGACCGCAGCTGCGGCGACCCCGGGTGACGCGATGACGGTGTCCGCCGACTGTCGATCACCCGTTCCCCTGGCGGCGCTGCTGCTGGCGGCCGGCGCCGCCCCGAGCGAGGCGGCCGCCTGCGGTGCCGCTGGCGTCCGTGGCGTGCTCGAAGCCGTCCGCGACGACACGGGCTGGCGTGGGTCGGCTCGTGGCCATCTGGCGGACATCGATCTGGCCGGGGCGGCGGCAGCCATCGGTGGCCGTGCCGAGGGCACCGCGACGGTCGACGTTGGGCGGCTGACATGGGCCGGAGGTCGCGTCACGGAAGCTCGGCTCGAATGCGTCGCCCGTTCGGGGGCCGTGGATGGGCGGCTCTTCGACCGGATCGTGCTGGCCCTCGCCGCGCGACCAGGCCCGGCGGCTCGCCCGCTGCCCGCGGGAGGCGAGCGTCGCTTCGACGCCGCGGCGTGCACGATTGACGTCGGTCCGCACGGCGTGCAGGTGCTGCCCGCAGCGCGGTTGCCAAACGGCCTGGCCGTGCTCGCCGGCGAGGTGCTTCTGACGGCCCCCGCGGCAACCGTCCCGGGCGACCGGATGGCCTGGATGCTCGCGGCCCCCGGGGCCACCTACGCACCGACGATGGGGCCCGGAGCCTGGCTGATATCCGTTCTGCCCGCCGGTCCGAGTGAGTCGCCGCCTGAGGCAGAGCGACGATTTTGACCCAATCTTGACGTGCCGGCGACGGGAAACTGACTTCGTCCGGCTGCCAAGAATCGGCGGCGCGTGAGAACATACGTGTCTGCTCTTCGGCGGCCCGGTCCTCGGGGAGCGGAAAGCATCGCCATGGAGGATTCCCGCATGACGCCTTCCGAACTGCTCGTCCGTGAAGCCCCGCCGGTCGGCCCCGACACCGCATCGCTCGGCATCGCGATCGACCGCCTCGACGACTCCTCGGCTGAACCTCGCCACGAGGGGCCCACGCGGCTCGGGAGTCTCGATTGGGCGACCACGATCTGGATCGGTGGCATCCACCTGGCGGCCCTCGCCGCTCCATTCTTTTTCACCTGGTCGGGCTTGGTGATCTGCCTGGTGATGTACTGGATCACCGGTGGGCTCGGGGTCTGCCTGGGCTACCATCGCCTGCTCACACACGGCAGTTTCAAGACCTCGGCGCCGCTGCGATTTCTCTTCGCGTTGTTGGGCGGCATCTCGGGCGAGGGCTCGGCGCTCGTCTGGGTGGCCAACCACCGCAAGCACCATGCCTTCAGCGACCAGGACGGCGACCCGCACACGCCCCGTGACGGTGGCCTCTGGGCCCACATGCTCTGGCTCTTTCCGAGCCACTCCGCCGCCGGGATCACGGCCCACACCAAGCGCTGGGCCCCCGACCTGGAGCAGGATCGCGGCATCCGGTTCCTCCACCAGACCTTCCTGCTCTGGCACGTCCTGATCGGCGCAGCCCTGTTGGCCTCCGGCTGGAAGCTCTTTGGAATGGACGTCGGGATCTCATGGCTGATCTGGGGCCTGGCCGTGCGGATGGTGATCGTCTTCCACATCACCTGGTTCGTAAACTCCGCGACGCACATGTGGGGCTACCGCAACTACGAAACCGATGATGATTCCCGCAATCTCTGGTGGGTGGGGCTGCTGGCTTTCGGCGAGGGCTGGCACAACAACCATCACGCGCACCAGCGGATGGCGGCCCACGGCCACCGGTGGTGGGAACTCGACCCCACCTACTGGGTCATTCTGGGCCTCGAGCGCCTCGGTCTGGCGTGGGACGTGGTGCGTGCCCGGGCCGGACGCGGCCGGGTCACGCCGCCTTCCGCAACCGTCTGAACGGGGCCTGCGGGCAGGCCTGTTGCATTTCCCGTCCCGGCCGCTAGACTCCCGTCAGCCTGATTCGACGCAATCAATGCCGCCCGTCGTGGGCGGTGACTGTCTGATGCCGCTGACGAAGGAACGCAAGCAAGAGCTGATCGGTGCCCATCGGCGGAAATCCGCCGACACCGGGTCCGCGGAGATCCAGATCGCCCTTTTGACGGGCCGGATCACGCATCTCACCGACCATTTCAAGAAGCACAGCAAGGACCACGCCAGTCGGCGGGGCCTGTTGGCGATGGTCAGTCGCCGTCGCCGTTTGCTGGACTATCTCAAGCGGGTCTCCCCGCAGCGGTATCTCGACATCATCCAGAAACTGGTCATCCGCAAGTAGGGTGCCGGCCGCCTCGTGCGGCGGATGGCGTTGATTGTGCGGCCCTTTTGATGCCTGCCCGTGGCAGGCCGAAAGGTTCGGATCGGGGCCGGTCCTGGACATCGTCGTCCCGGGTCGAACGCAACGACAGCACCGCCTTCGCGCGACTCGACGAGTCGCAGCACGGGGGTGAGCAGGGAAGGAAGGAAAGAGACCTTGAAACACCGCGTAGAACGAAAATTTGGCGAGCAGACGCTTGCCATCGAGACAGGATTCCTGGCGAAGCAGGCGGCCGGCAGCGTGCTGGTGTCCTACGGAGAGACGGTCGTGCTCGTGGCCTGCGCGACCGGTGCGCCGCGGCCCGGCATCGATTTTTTCCCGCTCACCTGCGATTACCGCGAGCGTGTCGCCGCGGCCGGCAAGTTTCCGGGCGGTTTTCTCAAGCGCGAGGGACGGCCGACGCTCAAGGAGACGCTCACCAGCCGTCTGATGGACCGACCGATTCGGCCGCTGTTTCCGGCCGGCTTCTTCGACGAGGTGCAGGTGCAGGCCAACGTGCTGGCCAGCGATCGGCAGAATGACCCGGACGTGCTGGCCATGGTCGGCGCCTCGGCGGCCCTGTCGATCTCCCAGTTGCCCTTCCAGGGCCCTCTCGGCAGCGTGCGGCTGGCGCAGATCGACGGCCGCTTCGTCCCCTTCCCCACGATCGACCAACTCGAGGAGAGCGATCTCGACCTGGTCGTCTCCGGCAGCAAGTCCGCGATCCTGATGATCGAGGGTTTCGCCCGCGAGATGCCTGAGGACCGGATGCTCGAGGCACTCGAGGAGTGCCATCGGCTGATCAAGGTGATCTGCGAGATGCAGGATGAGCTGGTCGCCAAGGCGGGCAAGCCCAAGAAGGAGTACGTCCTGGCAGACTACTCGGGTCTTGTCGGCCGACTGACCCGCGACTGCTACGCCGACTTGAAGTCGGCCTGCGGGATCACCGGCAAGCAGGATCGCAACAACGCGGTCAAGGCGCTCAAGGAGCGGGCCAAGGCCGCGGTGGCACCGGCCGAGCCGGCCGGCGCCGCGAAGGCGGGCGATGCCGGCGGCGTGTCGGAGGCGGATTTCAACCATGTCTGGCACGACCTCCAGGAGAAGGCGATCCGGGAGTTGATCCTCGAGGGCAAGCGGCCCGACGGCCGCGATTCGAAGTCGCTCCGATCGCTGCACTGCGAGGTGGACGTGCTGCCCCGCGTCCACGGCTCGGCCCTCTTCCAGCGGGGCGAGACCCAGGCCCTGATCACCATCACGCTCGGCACCGGCAAGGACGAGCAGCGGGTGGACGGGCTGATCGACGAGTACTCGAAGAAGTTCATGCTCGACTACTACTTCCCGTCCTATTCGGTCGGCGAAGTTCGGCCGATCCGCGGGCCGGGCCGACGTGAGATGGGACACGGCGCGCTCGCCGAGCGGAGCGTGAAGCCCGTGCTCCCCGATGCCGACGTGTTTCCCTACACGATCCGGGTGATCTCCGACATCCTTGAGTCGAACGGCTCCAGTTCGATGGCGAGCGTCTGCGGTGCCACCCTCGGCTTGATGGCCGCGGGCGTGCCGATCTCCCACCCGGTGGCCGGGATCTCGGTGGGACTGGTCAAGGAGAGCGAGGACCGCTGGACCCTGCTCACCGACATCATCGGAGACGAGGACCACTACGGCGACATGGACTTCAAGATCGCCGGTTCGCAAAACGGGATCACCGGCATCCAGCTCGACCTCAAGATCGCCGGCATCTCGGGGGCGATCATCGAGGCGA
>VGYP01000108.1 GCA_016872955.1 Planctomycetota bacterium | reverse complement strand
AACAGGTGCCGGGAGTCCGGGCCGCAGGCCTGGCCGGCGGCGTGAGCTACGTCGACGGGCAGTTCGACGACGCCCGGCTGGCCATCGCCCTGGCTCGCACGGCCGAGGCCCACGGGGCGACCATGCTCAACTACTGCCGCGTCGTGGGGCTGGCCGACAACGGTCCGGCGACGTCCTTCGCCCGGCGGCACCAGGTCGAGGTCGAGGACGGCGAGACCGGCCGGCGGCTGCACGTGTCCGCCCGCTGCGTGGTCAACGCGACGGGCGTCTGGGCGGACCTAGTCCGCCGGCTCGAGAATCCGTCAGCCACGCCGCTGGTAGCACCGAGCCAGGGCGCACACCTCGTGGTGGACCGTGATTTTTTTCCCGGCGGGCGGGCGCTGATCGTGCCCCGCACCCGCGATGGTCGCGTCCTGTTCGCCGTGCCGTGGCTCGGCAAGTTGATCCTGGGCACCACCGACACGCCCCGCGACGGCGTGCAGGAGGAGCCCCGGCCACTGGCCGCCGAGGTCGACTTCCTCCTGGCCGAGGCTGCCCGGTATCTCGCGCGGGCCCCGCGACGCGACGACGTCCGCAGTGCCTGGGCCGGCCTGCGGCCGCTCGTCCTGCCTGCGATCCGCCACGGCCGCGACACCAAGACCATCTCCCGCGAGCACGCCATCGAGATCTCGCAGCACGGCCTGGTCACCGTCACCGGCGGCAAGTGGACCACGTACCGTGCGATGGCCGAGGACGTCTTGACCGCCTGCTTCCGGACGGGCCGCTTGCCCATGCGGCCGGCCGGCGTGACCCGCACCCTAAGGCTGGTGGGCACGCCGCTCTCCGGCACGCCGACGGTGCCGCTCTCCGCTCCGCCGGGCCTCCATCTCTACGGCAGCGAGGCGGCGGCGGTCGCGATGCTGCCCGGAGCAGGCCGCACGATCCTGCCCGGACTCGACGAGGCGATGGTGCGGTTCGCCGTGCGGCACGAGCACGCCCGCTCGGTCGAGGACGTCTTGGCCCGGCGGTCCCGCTGGTTGTTCCTGGACGCCGCGGCGGCCGCCGCCGTGGCCGACGGCGTAGCGGAAATCATCGCTGACGAGCGCGCCGGTGAGCCGACGAGCCGGTTCGACCCGGCCGAATCCGCAGCCACCTTCCGTGACCTCGCCGCCTCGTACCGACAGCTGGGGTGAGACGCGTCCCACTTTATCCTCACACGTGATCCGCCGGGTGCTGCCAATCGACCGGATGGCTGTCCTGCGAAGCGTCCGGTGGCTCCTGACGACTGTCTCGAAGAGGGCCTGCTCGTCGCCGGACGTGCGATTGCTGGCCGTCGTCGATCACTGCGGCGGGGAGTCGACTCGCCCATAGCCCCGGCGGCGGTCCCACCGCTGTCCGCAGCCGAGCGGATGGCGTACAACCCTGGTCCCTGCCCGCGCCCCGTTCCCCTCCGGAGCCCAGCTCTTCGATGGAGCCCACCCCCCGCGCGTTTCTCCAGGATCTTCTGCTCGCGCCCAGCCCGTCTGGGTACGAGCAGCCCGTGCAGCGGATCGTCCGCGACTATCTGGCCGGCTGTGCCGATGCGGTGACGACCGATGCGCACGGCAACGTCATCGGTCGCAAAGATGGTGTTGGGCCGACTCGCGTCCTGCTGGCCGGCCACTGCGATCAGATCGGCCTGATCGTGCAGTACATCGACGCCGAGGGGTTTGTCTCGGTGCAGCCGATCGGTGGCTGGGACCCGATCCAGTTGATCGGCGCACGCGTCACGATCTGGACCGCCGCAGGGCCGCTGCCGGGGGTGATGAGCCGCAAGCCGATCCACCTGCTCACGGAGGAGGAGCGGAAGGTGGTGCCAAAGATGAAGGATCTCTGGATCGACATCGGCGCGACCGACAAGGCCGACTGCGAGAGCGTCGTCCGGATCGGTGATGCCATCACGTTCGAACTCGAGGTCCAGGAACTCCGTAACGGCCGCGTGGCGTCGGTGGCGATGGATGACAAGATCGGCCTCTGGGTGGTGGTGGAGGCCTTCCGCCGCGCGGTGGCGGCGGGGCCCCTGCCCTGCCCGTTGTTCGTGGTGTCCACGGTCCAGGAGGAGATCGGCCTGAGAGGCGCGCAGACCAGTGCCTTCGGCGTCGACCCCCACGTCGCTATCGCGGTCGACGTCACCCATGCCACGGATTGCCCGACGATCGACAAGAAGAGCGAAGGCGAGGTGTCTCTCGGCAAGGGGCCGGTCGTCTACCGCGGACCCAACATGAATCCGCACGTCGTCGACCGGCTGCTGGCGGCTGCCAAGGCTGGCGCGATTCCGGTCCAGCTCGGAGCCAGCGGCCGGGCCACGCCGACCGACGCCAACGTGCTGCAAACCACGCGGTCGGGCGTCGCCACCGGGCTTGTGAGCGTGCCTAACCGGTACATGCACTCCGCCGTCGAGACGGTCGCCTTGGCCGATGCGGATCGGGCCGCCGACCTCCTGGCCGCCTTCTGCCGCGGCCTGCAGGGGCCAATCGACTGGGCCCCCTGACGTCCGCGGTGCCGCCGAAGAGGGGCCTGCCGAGCCTGCCAAAACGGCACGGCGACGAACCTCCGGACTGATGTGTTCCGGCCGTAAGCCTCTATTTTCTCGAAATCCTGGGCCGACCGCGTCGCGGCACGCGGGTTGCAGTCCGACGGCACATCCGGCGATAGGTCTGCCAAATCGGTCGCGGTTGATCGCATTCCGGCCCCGCCTTCGGAGGAGTTTGTCGTGGCAAAACAGATGGTGTTCGACGATGAGGCCCGCCAGCCGCTGCTCGCCGGCGTCTCCAAGCTCGCCCGCGCTGTCAAAAGCACGCTCGGCCCTCGCGGCCGCAACGCGGTGCTCGACAAGGGGTGGGGCTCTCCCAAGGTGACCAAGGACGGGGTCACCGTCGCCGAAGACATCGAGCTCGAAGACCCGTACGAGAACCTCGGGGCCCAGTTGGTCAAGGAGGCCGCCAGCAAGACCAACGACGTCGCCGGCGACGGCACGACCACCGCCACGGTCCTCGCCGAAGCAATCTATCGCGAGGGTTTGAAAATGATCGCCGCCGGCGCTGATCCGATGGCGATGGCCCGCGGAATCCACAAGGCAGTCGAGGCAGTCTCGAAAGCGGTGCTCGGCATGGCCACAAAGGTCGACGAGAAGAACCGCAAGGAACTCACGCAGATCGCGACCATCGCCGGCAACAATGATCCGACGATCGGAGGCGTGCTCTCCGAGGCCTTCCTAAAGGTCGGCAAAGACGGGGTGATCACGGTCGAGGAGGGCAAGCAGGCCGAGACGACCGTGGATGTCGTCGAGGGCATGCAGTTCGATCGCGGTTTCCTGTCGCCCCACTTCGTCACTGACGCCGAGAGCCAGGTCTGCGAGCTCGAAAATCCTCTCATTCTCGTCTACGAAGAGAAGATTTCGACCGCCAAAAACCTCGTGCCGCTGCTCGAGGCGATCAGCAAGGCGGGGAAGCCGCTCGTCGTGCTCGCGGAGGACGTCGAAGGGGAGGCATTGGCCACGCTGGTGGTCAACAAGCTCCGTGGCATCGTGCAGTCGGTGGCTGTCAAAGCCCCGGGCTATGGTGACCGCCGCAAGGCGATCCTGGGTGACATCGCGGTGTTGACGGGTGGCCAGGCGATCTTCAAGGATCTCGGCATCGCGTTGGACGGCGTCAAGCTCACCGACCTCGGCGGCGCCAAGAAGGTGATCGTGGAGGCCGAGAACACGACCATCGTGAGCGGCGGCGGCACGAAGTCCGCGATCGACGGCCGCGTCGCCCAGATCCGTGACGAGATCGGCAAGACCACCAGCGACTATGACCGCGAGAAGCTCCAGGAGCGGCTGGCGAAACTGGCCGGTGGGGTCGCCCAGATCAACGTCGGTGCGGCCACGGAAACCGAGATGAAGGAGCGAAAAGCCCTGATCGACGACGCCAAGAGCGCCGTGCAGGCCGCCCTCGCCGAAGGCATCGTGCCGGGCGGTGGCGTGGCCCTGCTGCGGAGCGAGAAGGCGATCGAGAAACTCGATCTCGACGGTGACGAGAAGTTGGGGGCCTCGATCGTGAAGAACGCCCTCAAGTATCCGCTCGAGGCGATCGCCGAGAACGCCGGCACGGACGGCGCGGTGGTGGTCAACCGCGTTCGTCACCTGAAGGGCAAGAACGACGGCTACGACGCCGACAAGGGGGAGTACGGCGATCTCGTCGCGGCGGGCGTGATCGATCCCGCCAAGGTCGTGCGCACGGCTCTCCAGAATGCGGCCAGCGTGGCCGCGCTGTTGTTGACCACCGACTCCCTGATCACGGAGATCCCGAAGGAGGAAGAAGAGGGCGGCGGCGGAGGCCAAGACAACCACCACGGGATGGGCGGCGGCATGGGCGGTATGGGCGGTATGGGAGGCATGGGCGGCATGCCGGGCATGATGTGACCCGTTCTCCGGCGGCGGAACGCCGTCGGCACCTTTTTCCTTCACCCTTCGGAGAACCCTGCAGATGGCAGCTAAGAACCTGAAGATTCGTCCCCTCGACGACCGTGTGGTCGTCGAGCCCGTTGAGGCCGAGGAGCGGACGGCCGGTGGCATCGTCCTTCCCGATACGGCCAAGGAGAAGCCGCAGCGCGGTCACGTCGTGGCGCTCGGCCCGGGCAAGATACTTGAGAACGGCCAGCGGTCACCGCTGGCGGTCTCCGTCGGCGATGAAGTGATCTACGGAAAGTACTCGGGCAGCGATATCGAGGTCGACGGCCACGAAGTGAAGATTCTCCGTGAGAGCGACATTTTGGCGAAAGTTCTGGCGTGAACGCGGTGAGGCCATCCCTGGCCTTCGTCGCGTGATGGGCCTGGAAAACGCTCAGCGTTTCCCGGGCCGAAGGTGTCGCATCGGGCGACGCCTGAGGTGAGCGAGTCCGAATTCCGAGGAGATTGAAAGCCGTGCCCAAGCAACTGATGTTCGACGACAGCGCCCGCGCTAAGCTGCTCAAAGGCGTGGAGAAGCTCGCCGGAGCCGTGGCGGTGACCATGGGGCCGACCGGCCGCAACGTGATCATCGACAAGTCGTTCGGCGGCCCCACCGTCACCAAAGACGGCGTCACGGTCAGCAAGGAAGTCGATCTCGAGGACGCGTTCGAGAACATGGGGGCGAAGCTCGTCAACGAAGTGGCTTCCAAGACCTCGGACCTGGCGGGTGACGGCACCACGACCGCGACGGTGCTGGCTCGTGCGATCTTCCGGGAAGGCACGCGGAACGTGGCGGCTGGCAGCAATCCCACGGCCGTGCGGCGGGGCATCGAGAAGGCGGTCGAGGCGGCCATCGGCCGGCTGTCCGAGCTGGCCCGCAAGGTCGATCGACCCGAGGAGATCGCCCAGGTGGGCGCCATTAGCGCGAACAACGACCGGTCGATCGGAGATCTGCTCGCCAAGGCCTTGCAAAAGGTCGGCAAGGACGGGGTGATCACGGTGGAGGAGGGCAAGTCGACCGACACCGAGGTCCGCTTCGTCGACGGCATGCAGTTCGACAAGGGCTTCGTCTCGCCGTATTTCGTCAACAAGACCGCCGAGATGGAGTGCCAGCTAGAGAACGCGGTGATCCTGATTCACGAAAAAAAGATCGCCAACCTGCGGGATCTGCTGCCGCTGCTCGAGAAGGTCGCCCAGGCCGGAAAGTCACTGTTGATCATTGCCGAGGATGTGGAGGGTGACGCCCTCACAGCACTGGTGGTCAACAAGTTGCAGGGTGTGCTCAAGGTCTGTGCTTCCAAGGCTCCCGGATTCGGCGACCGCCGCAAGGCGATGCTCGGTGACATCGCCACTCTCACCGGTGGCACCCTGATCAGCGAGGACCTGGGTCTGAAGCTGGAGAGCCTCGATCTCTCCCACCTCGGCCGCGCCAAACTCGTCACCGTTGACAAGAACGAGACGACGATCGTCGAAGGCGCGGGCAAGCAGGAGGCCGTGCAGGCCCGCGTGCAGCAGATTCGCAGCCAGATCGAGTCGACGGAGAGCGAGTACGACCGCGAGAAGCTGCAGGAGCGGCTGGCGAAGCTCACCGGCGGCGTGGCGATCATCTCCGTGGGCGCGGGCACCGAGGCCGAGATGAAGCAGAAGAAGGCCCGGGTGGAGGATGCGCTGCATGCGACGCGGGCGGCCGTGGAGGAGGGCATTGTGGCCGGGGGCGGCGTGGCCCTGCTCCGCTGCCGCGAGGCGGTCGAGAAGGCCCGGGCGGCGGCCAAGGGGGACGAGAAGATCGGCGTTGACATCATTCTTCACTCCCTGGAGGCACCCATCCGGCAGATCGCCGCCAACGGCGGTATCGACGGCGCGGTGGTGGCCGACGAGGTGGCGGGCAAGGACCTCAACACGGGCTTCGACGCCAATAAGGGGGAATATGTCGACATGTACAAGGCCGGGATCATCGATCCCGTGAAGGTGGTCCGGGTGGCCCTCACCAACGCAGCCAGCATCGCCGGCCTGTTGCTGACCACCGAGGCCCTGGTCACGAACCTCGAAAAGGAAGACGCCAACAAGCGGAAGATCGAGGGCAGCGTCAGGTAGGCCGGCGGCGGAGCCGCCAGGCCGTCGGGGAGCCATGGTCGACCAGCGCGACTACTACGAGGTCCTCGGGGTCGGCCGTCGTGCCTCGTCGGCCGAGATCACGGCCGCCTATCGCAAACTCGCGATCCGCTTCCACCCCGACAAGAACCCCGGCGACGCCGGGGCAGCCAGCCGGTTCAAGGAGGCGGCCCGGGCCTTCGAGGTGCTCTCGGATGACGATCTCCGCAGCCGCTATGACCAGTTCGGTCACGCCGGCGTCGAGGGGGGTCGTCGACACGAGTTCAACGACTTCGGCGAGGTGTTCGAGGCCTTCGGGGACCTGTTCGGCGGCGGCATCTTCGGCGAGGCTTTCGGAGGACGCCAGCGGCGGACAGGGGCCCGCAAGGGCCGTGACGTCTTCTGCCACGTGCGGTTGTCGTTGCTCGAGGCAGCTCGCGGCACCACGACGACGGTGGAGTTCGACCGCCACGAGACCTGCGGCAAATGCGATGGCAGCGGCAGTCGGAAGGGCACCACGCCTCAGCCATGCGACTACTGCAAAGGCCGTGGCCAGGTGATCCAGTCGGCCGGCGTGTTCCGGCTGCAGACTACCTGCCCCGCTTGCCGCGGCACCGGCAGCGTGATTCGCGACCGTTGCCCGGCGTGCGACGGCGAGGGCGTGCGGCAGGAACACGCCACCCGCAAGGTGACGATCCCGGCCGGCGTCGATCGCGACGTCCGCGTGCGACTCGCCGGCGAAGGGGAACCGGGCAGCAGCGGTGGTCCGCCCGGCGATTGTTTCTGCGTGATCGAGATCGAGGATCACCCGTTCCTGGTGCGGCAGGGCCGCGACCTGCACTGCGAGGTGCCGATCAGCTACACCCAGGCGGCTCTGGGGGCGACGGTCGACGTGCCCACGCTCGACGGCCCGCGGCCGCTCGACATCGCCCGCGGCACCCAGCCCGGGGACGTGATCCGGGTTCGCGGCTTGGGCATGCCCGAGGTCCGTGGTCGCGGCATCGGCGACCTGCACGTGCACGTGCAGGTTGAGGTGCCCCGCAAGGTGTCGCGGCGGGCGGAGGAGTTGCTCCGCGAACTGGCCGTCGAGGAGCACGCCGAGGTGTCACCGAAGCGGAGTTCGTTCTTCAGCCGATTGGGTGAATACTTCCAGGGCAAAAACAGTGCGGACCAGGGCGGGCCGGACAGCGAGGAGGCGAGCGGAGCATGAACGCGTCAGACGACCCGGAGCAGGCCGCGGCGGACGAGACCGCGGCCGTCGCAGGCCCGGGCACCCCCACGGGCGGCGGCGAGGTGGCCGAGTTGCAGGACCGCATCCTGCGACTGCAGGCCGAACTCGAGAACTTCCGCAAGCGCAGCCGCCGCGAATACGACGAGTCCCAGCGGTATCGCGAGATCGATCTCTTGCGCGACCTGCTACCCGTGCTCGACAACGTCAACCGTGCCATCGCGGCCGCCGACAAGTCGGCCGATCTGCAGGGCCTGCGGGAAGGTTTCCGGATGACCGGCCAGCAACTCGAGAAACTGCTCTTCGGGCACGGCTGCAGCACGATCCTGACCGATGGCACGCCTTTCGACCCGACCGTCCACGAGGCGATCCAGCAACAGACGGTGCCGGGCGCGGCGGCGGGCACGGTGGTCGCGACGGTGAGCCAGGGATTCCGCCTGCACGACCGTGTGGTGCGGCCCGCGCAGGTGATCGTCGCCAAGGAGGCCTGAGGCATGCCCACCTATGACTACGTGTGCGATGGCTGCGGTCACGCGTTCGAACTTTTCCAGTCCATGACGGACGCCGTGAAGAAGACCTGCCCGAAATGCAAGAAGCGGAAACTCCGTCGGCTCCTCGGCGCCGGCGGGGCGATCGTTTTCAAGGGTTCGGGGTTCTACAAGACGGACTACCGCAGCGAGTCGTACAAGAAGGGCGCGGCGGCCGACTCGGGCGGCGGCAAGGCGGACTCGGGCAAGAAGGGCGACGGCGGCGGCTCGGGCTCCAAGGGCTCCGGCGAGGGCTGAATCCATGCCTCGTTGTCCGGTCTGCGGTGATCCAATCGAACTGGCCAGCACGCCGGCCGCCCCCTTCTGTGGCGAACGCTGCCGCACGATCGACCTGGGTCGGTGGCTCGGTGAGGCGTACAGCCTGCCCGAGACACGCCTACGCGAGAGCGACGATCCCGACCAGGCCGTCGCCGAGGAATGACTCCCGGACGCTGACCTGCATATACTCCCCGCCCGGCGGGCGACGGGTCCCGCCACCTCCTGTCACGAGAAGAGCCATGCCCAACGCCATCCCGTCCGGAAGCATCGTGCACGAGATCCGCTGGAGCGACGCCCTGCCCTGGTGGATCGTCTTCCGGGCGGCCGGCGCGGCGTTCTCGCCGACCGTGATCCTGCTGGCGGCTCTCGGCTCAGCGGCCGTCTGGGCCGGCTGGTCGGCCGCCGACCGGATGGGGCTCGCCGCGCCCGCGGCCGAGGGGGTTCTCGCCGCCGCGACCGGGAGCGGCGACCTGGCGTTGCCGACCCCTGCTGGCGTGCTGCCGACCAACGACGTGTTGG
>VGYP01000107.1 GCA_016872955.1 Planctomycetota bacterium | reverse complement strand
GAGCCGGGCGACAGTGCTCGCCAGCACGAGCTTGGCGTCGATGTGAAACTTGCTCGCCAGCTCCTTCTGCCACTGCTCGGCCAGGTGCGGCGGGCAGAGGACGACCATCCGCCGCGCCTCGCCGCGGGCGAGGAGCTCGGCCGCGATCAGGCAGGCCTCGACCGTCTTGCCGACGCCGACGTCGTCGGCGATCAGCACCCGCGCCAGCGGCTGTTTGAGGGCGACCAGGAGCGGCACGAGCTGGTAGGGGCGCGGGGCCACGGCGATACCGCCGAACGAGCGGAACGGGCCGGCGCTCCTGCGCACGCCGAGACGGACCGAGTCGCGGAGCAGGCTGCAGGAGCGGTGATCGCCCGACCGGGCCGGATCGGGCATCGCGAACACGGCCGGCTCGACCGGCTCGAGATCGGGCACCAGCCCCGTCACCTCGTCATCGAGCCCCGCGAGCGGGCGCAGGAGGAGCAAGTCGTCGTGCGACTCCGGGCAGACGATCCACTCCCGCCCCCGTGCCCGCACGAGCGACCCCGCGGCAAACCTTCTCATGGCAGACTCCCGAACACACTCGGAGAGCGGCGCAGGATCGCCTCCCAATCGTCCCGGGCCCCGAAACGGATCACCGACCACCCGCAATCCTCGACGCAGCTGGTCTGCTCGCGGTCGCGGGCCTGCCGGGTGGGATACTCGTGGTGCGGGCCGTCGACGTAGACGACCGTGCTGTGCGACGCGAAGACGAAATCGGGACGGGTGAAGCAGCCGTCGATCGCCGGCGGCACGTGCTGGGAGTGCGACGGCAGCGTGAGATTCCGCGCGTCGAGGAAGAGGAGCCACTCCTTCTCCAGACCGCTTTCGCAGCGATCGAGGAGTGCTTGGAGATGGGCCGAGCGGGGCACGTCGCTCGGCGACGGCTTCACCTCGGCCCGCACCAGCTCCAGCAGCGTGTCGCGGATCGAGTGGCGGTCGAGCCGGAGGTGATCGGGCTGGTTGGCGTAGGTCATGAGGCAGTCGTAGCAGGCGGTGGAGCACTCCTCCTTCGTTCTCGGGGCGTGCTTCAGGTCTGCGCCCGTGTCGGGGTCGAAGTGGCAGATCTCGAGCGCCCGGCGCGCGACCCGCTTGAGCGCCCCGGGCTCCGACTGGAGCCGCTGGAGCACGCCCGCTCCCCCCTCGCTCGATTCGTAGAAGAGGATCTGCCGGCGGACGTCGCGGCCGGGCAGTGGCTCGGCGGCGAGCTCCTGGTCTTCGAGCTGGAATTCGACCTGGATCGCGCTTTTGAGCGCCGCCTGGAGTGACGCGAACCGGTCGACGGGCATGCCGACGGTTGGCTCGAAAAGCAGGGCGTTGCGGGTGTCGGTGACGTAGGGGATGACGCGGCTGACCTGCGGGCCGTCGGCCCGCTCCTCCTGACGGTCCGGGTCGCCCATCCACTCGCCGGTCTGCTCGTTGATATGGAAGCCGAGCCGGTTGGCAGCCTGCTGGCGAAACCACCCGAAGTTGATCCGCCACAGCTCGGCACTGCGGCCGAACGTGAGCGTGGCGAGGGGAGAGCCATCCAAGGAGACGTCGCTGCGGGCGAACGTGCCCGAGATGCCTGAACGCTGGAAGCGAAACGCGGTCCGGACATCGAAGCCCTGCTTTTGGCGTTCGTCTTCGTCGGAGGAGATCCGCTCGCGGCGGCGGGTGCGGACGTTGGTCAGCTTGAGGAGATGCTGGATCGGCGTCGACAGCTCCGCCGCGCAGTACTCGCAGCGGTCGGGATTGGCGGCACCGCCGATGGGGTGGAGGTAGCCGCAGGCGTGGCACTGCTTCGCCTCACCGAGGACGAGCCGGGTATCGGACTCACTCGGCGGCAGAAGCACGCGGTCGACCTGGTAGCGCTGGCCCTCGTGGTAGACGAGCGACTTGGGGCCGAACTCGCTGATCGCGAGGAAGCGGGGCCGGTTGAGATACTCCTGATCGCGGCTGCCCGCCCGGCCCGGAATGAAGGCCGAGAGGGGAAGACGAGGGAAGTTGTAGCCGGGGAGGAATCCCTCGCTGGCGAAATAGCGGTAGGAAGAGAAGTCGGACTGCTGGCTCCCCCTGCGGTCTTCGTTGAGAAGCAAGTCGCGCTGCAGCTCCGCCTCGCGGCGGAAGCGGGCGGCGTCGTCGCGGGCCCGCTTGGTGATCGAGTGGTCGTTTTCCCGCTTGTGCTCCCGCTCGCGCTGGGCCATCGCGGCCCGGTAGAGGTCGCGCCACCGGTCGCACGACCGCTCGAATCGATCGGGCAACTGGAGCAGCACCTCGTCGAGCCATCTGTCCGAATACCATTCCGCGTCGGCGAGCTTCCCCGCGATGCTCGCCAGGAGCACGCGCGCCCGATGGCGCGTGCGGGCGATGGCATGGGGATCGTCGAGGTGGGCGCGGACCTCGTCGGTGACCGGCATGCCCGGTTGGGTCTCGAGCTGGACGAGGGCCCGGAGGCTGTCGTGAAGATTCAATCCGCTTTCGGAGAGCCAGATCGCATGGACGTGCGAGCGGACGAGCTCTTCATTGGCGACGTCGATCCGCGGCGGAGCGACCGACCCGGCCACCATCTGCTCCTGCCGCTTGAAGAAGTACTGGTCGTGCGAGCTGCCGGCGGTGCAGTAGGTGACCACCACGGCCGGCTGGCCGCTGCGGCCGGCGCGGCCTGAGCGCTGCGCGTAGTTGGCCGGTGTCGGGGGGACGTTGCGGAGATTGACGGCGTTGAGATCGGCGATGTCGACACCGAGCTCCATCGTCGGCGAGCAGAACATCAGCGGCAGGTCGCCGGCCCGGAAGCGCTTCTCCCGCTCCTCGCGGACGGTGGCCGGCACCTGGGCAGTGTGCTCGCGGGCCTCGAAGCCGGCGACGTTCGTCGCGGCCGTCTTGTAGAAGGCGACGTAGTAGGGATTGGGGCGCAGGCCCCGCTCGGGCGCCCGGGGGACCCGCAGCGGGCAGTGGAACGCCTGCGATCCGTCGCCCGGGAGCCAGCGCATCGTGCTGGCATTGAGCTGGTAGGCCGGGTCGTCGTCGGTGCCGGAGAGGACGAGATTCGTGCGGGTGAGCACCCGGCAGAGGTCGCGGATGATCGCCTGGGCGTCGTCGACAGACAGGCCTCCACCGAGCACGGCGGGACGGCGGAGGTAGCGGCCGACGGTGCCGCGGGCACTCAAATAGAGGGCGCTGCCGAGGTCGTCCCCCTTGGGGCGTGGGAAGGCGAGACGGCCGGCGTCGAGCTCCTCGTCGGGGTCGATCCGCCAGCCTTCGGCGAGCAGGTTGCTGCTGTCGCGCTTCATCGCCTCCTGCCACGGTTCGGTGAGGCAGTCGGCCTGGATGGCGAGCTCCCGACGCAGGTAATTGAGAACCGTCCGCGCCACGCCCGAGCGGACGGCGGGAGTGGCCGTGGCGAGCGCCCGATGGGTGCCCTGCCAGTCGGTGTCGCTCGCACACAGCTCGTCGAGCGACTCATATTCGACGTTCAACAGGCCGCACTGCTCGAGATTGGGCATCGACAGGCGCCAGCCACGCTTCATGTCGAGGAACACGCGGTAGGTGAGGACGTCGCGCATGGCGCGCCAGGTGTTTTTCCTGACGTTGAACTGGGCTTCGGGCTGCGCCGCATAGAGCGCGAACGCCGCCCCTGGCGGGAGGCCGGCCTCGAAGGCGTCGAACACCCGCTGGGGGAGATCGCGGTATTCGATCCCCGGCGCCCCGGCCGCGGCGACGGCGGCATGGAGGCTGCCGCGGATGAGCGCCACCTGGACGAAGTCGTTGAAATGGCCCGCCTGGAGAGAGGCGTCTTGTCGGTTGTCGGTGAAACTCAACAGCTTCTGCGCCGCGGCGTCGAGCTGGCTCTCCTGCTTGAGGAACGTCACGAGGCTCGTGGAGATGAGCGTCGTGGCGCTCGAGCGGCCGCCGAAGCCGACCTCGCCGAGGACAGGGCGATCGGCCCCGCGCCGCTGCTGGTAGGAGACGCCGCAGGCGGGGCAGAACTGGAACGGGCTGGGGATGAAGAAACAGGTGAGGCCGTGCGGGTCGGACTGGCCGTCGACGGCCACGTGCTCCAGATGGGGAATCTGTGCGAGGCGAGTGCGGCGCAACGCCTCCTCGCCGCCGCGGATCTCCTTCCACTCGTCGGGCAGCCGTTCGAGGACGCTCTCGCTGGTGTGATCGGCCAGGGGCCAGGCGCGCCGCGGATCGGAGCTGTGGAACAGATAGCCCGGTTTCGACTCCGCGGTCTTGGCCAGGTCGCCGAGGTCACGGGGCTCGAACGACGGCAGGCCTCCCGACGCGGGCTCATGGCGGACGACCGACGCATAGTCCTGGCCGCATTCGCGGCAGAACACGAGGGGAAACAGGAGGGCCTTGTCGTTCTCGGGCTTCGTCTTCTGGGGTTGAAACGTGATGTAGCGCTCGGCCTCGCGCTCGAGCGTGGCGTAGACCGTGTCGCCGCGGCTGAGGAACTGGTGGAGGCGAAACGCGAACGCCGGCTGGCCGGCCGCATTGCGGGCCTTCTGGTAGCCGCTCATGAGCTGGGCGGTGACCAGCGCGGCGGCGTCGGTCGCGTCGCTGCCGGTCTCGGCTGCGAGCGTGATCGCCGCGGCGTGAATGGTCTGTGGGACGGCCCGGACGAGCCGGTCTTCGTTCGCGGCCGGGACGACGCCGAACGTCGATTCGATCCAACTCGAAAGGGGATCGGCGAGGAAGGTGTCGTACGACTCCGGTGGCGCCGCCTTCGATGTCACCCGCGCACGGAGCGCCGCGCGGAACCCGGCATCGGTCACGTCGCCGTGCGGAGTGGCTCGGCGGAGCGTCTCGCCGATGACCGACTCCGGCCTGACCTCGGCACCGAACAGCCCGGAGGCGACCCGGGCGATTTCCCGTCGCTGCTCGACGAGCGTGCCGGGGCCGGCGATCGTGGCCGACGTGCCGACATACTGCAGCCGCGGCGCGTCGAGTTGGTCGCGGATCCGGCGGCAGAGCATCGCCACGTCGGCACCCTGGCGGCCGCGGTAGGTGTGCAGCTCGTCGAGGGCGAGGAACCGCAGCCCCTGCGCCGCCTTGACGATCGCCTTCTCGGCGACGCGCGTGAGGATCAATTCGAGCATGACGTAATTGGTGAGGATCACGTCGGGCGGGTTGTCGCGGATCTCGCGGCGCTGTTCGTCGGTCTCCTGCCCCGTGTAGCGGCGGACGCGGACCGGGGGGCGGTCCGGGGCGTAGGGCATCGTCTCGAGAAACTTCGCCAGCTCGCCCGCCTGGCTGTTGGCCAGGGCGTTCATCGGGTAGACGACGATCGCCTGGATCCCCTTGCCGGTGCCGTGTCGCAGCACGTGGTCCACGATCGGGATGATGTAGGCGAGGCTCTTGCCCGATCCGGTGCCGGTCGTGAGCACGTAGTTGGCAAGCAGACGCGCGATGCGGATCGCCTCGTCCTGGTGCTTGTGGAGCCGCATCGGCGTGCCGGGGCTGTCGGCCGTCTTCCGTGCCCGGAAGATCTTCGCGCAGTCGGCGTGGAGCACTCCCTCGCGCACGAGGTCGTCGACGAGACTCCCGGGCTCGAATGCCGGGTTGAGCTGGACCAGCGGCGACGGCCACAGCACGCCGCTGCCGAGGGCCTCGTCCACGACCTGCTTCACGCGTGGATCGGCGATGTCGACGAACGAGCGCACGAAGGCGTCGTAATCGTGGACCAGCCGGTTCCGCATCTCGAAGACGTTCATGCCCGTGGTTCCCTGTCGGGCGGCCGTGCCCCCACACCCGAGCCGCCGGCACGCGGCCCGGCCGGGTGAGGGATGGCAGCCCCGAATTCTACCCCAGAAACTCCCGACCATGACCGTCCGTTCCTCACCCCCGCGCTACGCACCGGCCATCGCGCTGCCGCCCTATGCCTACGTCCCGGGGCATGGCCACCCGCATCCGGTCAACGATCCGCGCGGGCATTCATATGCTGCCCGTGGCCGGCACGCGCCCGTGCCGCTCGCTGCCGACGGTGCCGGACCAGAGCGTGGCCCTGCTGCCGATGGCGCCGCCGCGGGGCTGCCAGACGCGCAGGTTCTTCCGAGCGACCACGTCGCGCGCGGGGGCGATGATCCACTCTGGCTCCACGCTCTCGACCTGTTCAACGAGGGGTTTTATTGGGAAGCGCACGAAGCCTGGGAGGGTGTCTGGCACGCGCGTGGTCGCACCACGCCCGACGCGCGGTTCGTGCAGGGGTTGATTCACCTCGCTGCCGCGGCGGTGAAGATCCGCGAGGGGAAGCCGGCCGGCGTCGCGCGCCACGTCGCGCGCGCCCGCGAATTGCTCGCCGCGCCAGCCATGGCCGGCGGCCAGGCTCGCGACCATGCCGCCGCGCTGGCGCTCGATCGGGAGAGCATCGCTGCCGTTCTCGACGAGCTAGCCGCCTACCGCCCCGAGTGCTGGCACACGTCGCGCTGCGACGTCGTCAAGTTGCTCGTGGCCGGGTTGCGGCCGGGGGCGTGACCTGGCGATCGCGGGCCTGCCAGGGGATGGCCACCCGCGTACCCACAGTCTCACTCGCCAGCGATCACGCGCCGCACCGGTTCCGCCACGACGCGGCGCAGCGCCGGGATGTCGCTCGAACGGAGTTGCAGCATCCGCGTCGCCATGTCGCGCGGCAGGCAGTCGGCAAACTTGAGGGCGTTTACCGCGTCGGTGTCGATCACGGGGAGGAATTCCTCGTCGGCCAGCCCCGGCAGCGATGCCAGGATGTCGGCGAGTGAGTCGGATTCCTGGCCGTCTTCGATCGTCACCGAAAAATTGTCGAACGTGGCCGATCCGGCGATCCGGCGTCCGATCGCCGCGGCGAGGCCGGCGTTGGCCGCTCGACCGGCGAATGTCCACCACTTCAGATCACGCTGCCGGGCGCCGACCATCGTCGTCGCGTCCACACTCACCCAGGGAAACTCGTCACGCGCCGTTCGGATCGCTTCCCGCGCCCGGGAGGACCAGCCGGGGCGCTCGCCGTCGTCCGCAAGCAGGGCCCGCATCCGCTGGCACAGGGCATAAGACAGCCCGGGGCCGTTGCCGCGCCATCTCGACGTGCCGGGGTCGGTGGCAGGCTCGGCATACACCAGCCCCCGTGGCCAGTCGATCGATCGCACGAGCCATGACCTGGCGGCGAGTGAAAGGATGATCGGCCGGTCCTTGGCCTTCGGCATGAGCGACGAGGCATCGACGTGGCCCAGATCGGTGCGGCCGTGGACGACCGTCAGGAGCGGGGGCGAGAGAAAGACGCTCATCACCTCCATGTAGTGCCGCCACCCGTACCGGCGCTCCCCCGGCTCGTCGATGGCGAGGATCCCCTGGTCCTCGAACAGGATTCGCTCGGCGAGCATGTGGTCGATGACCCGCTCGAGGGCTTCGGGCGGCTGGACCGCGAACCCGGGCATCCGCCCGACCCAGTCGCGCCATGCCGACCGGCCCAGGCCCTGCTCCTGGAGCACGAGCGTGAGGAGCTGCTGCGCGAACAGGTGAAACGGCTCGGCAGGGGGAACGACCGGCTCGACGAATCCGTCGCGCCACAGATCGACCAGTGCCGCTGCCTGGACGAGCGCGGTCGGTGTGGTGGCGAGAAACAGACAATTTCGCGTCGTGCCCGCGCGACGCCCGGTACGACCCATCCGCTGGAGAAAGCCCGCCACGCGGCCGGGAGAGTCGATCTGGATCACCCGGTCGAGATCGCCGACATCGATGCCGAGCTCGAGGACGCTCGTGGCGACGATGACGCAGTTTTCCCGGTTGGCAAAGGCATCTTCAGCCGCGCGGCGCTCGGAGACGGAGAGCGAGCTGTGGGTGACGAACGTCGTCGTCCCGAGGCGCTCGAGCTCGGTGCCGATCGCCTCGGCCCGGGCCCGGCTCTCGCAGAACACGAGTCGTTTCTCGCCGCGATGGAGCCGGGAGATGACCGTGGCGGCATTTTCGATCGAGCCGACGAAGTCGATCGCCACGTCGGCTGCGGCGGCGGGAGCGGCCGTCGCGGGGGCATACACGCCCCGCGGGCCGTCGCAGGAGCCGGTGAGCCAGTCGCAGAGGGCTTGTGGATTGCCGACCGTCGCCGACAGGCCGATCCGCTGCACCGGGTGGCCGGCGAGCTTCGTGACCCGGTCGAGCACCGCGAGCAGGTGCCAGCCGCGATCGTCGCCGGCGAAGGCATGGATCTCGTCGATGATCACCGCGCGCAGGTCGCCAAACAGGATCTCCTCGTCGACCCGCGACGAGACGAGCATCACTTCGAGCGACTCTGGCGTCGTGAGAAGCACGTCGGGAGGGTCTTGGACGATTCGCCGGCGGCTGGTCGCCGACGTGTCGCCGTGGCGGAGGGCCGCGCGGCGGCCGAGGAGCTCGCAATAGCGGGACAGGCGCGTCTCGAGGTTGTTGAGGAGGGCCTTGATCGGACAGACATAGAGGACCGAGAGGCCGCGCCAGTCCTCGGTGAGCATCCGTGACAGGATCGGAAACGCCGCTGCCTCGGTCTTGCCGCCGGCGGTCGGGGCGAGAACGATCTGGTGCTCGCCGGCAAGCAGCCGGGGGATGACCGCGTCTTGGAACGGCCGTAGGCTACGCCATCCCAGTGAATTGACGACATGGTGCCGGACTGCCGGGTGCAGCAGTTCGAAGTTGCTCATCCGATGTCGAGCTCGATCTCGTCGAGCCCCTTCGCTCCGCTCGCCTGCCGCTCCACGGGTGTCATCTCCGTCTCGCTGACCGTGAGCGAGTAGTCGCGGGCCGGGTCGAAGTCGGGGTGGAGGTCGACGCGGTCGAGGACGTCGGCCACGAGTTTCTTGAGGAAGATCCGGGGCGCGATGCCGACCTTTCCGCCGAGCTTGCCGGCCACGGCCTCCGCCAAGCGGCGGACGAGTGCGTCGTCGCAGACCTTCGCGACTCGGTCCGGAGAAGACGCTCCTAGGAGAAAAATGTCCCGCACGCGACTCCCCACCTTGCAGAGCCGGTCGAGGTCGAACGGCGGCAGGCGAAGCTGCACGGCACGGGGATTGTCGAAGCGAGCATCGGTCTGAAAGTCGACGTGGAGTCGCTGGGCGAGGGGCTCGAGTCTCCGCACGCCCTGCGGCCCGTCATAGAACGCCGG
>VGYP01000106.1 GCA_016872955.1 Planctomycetota bacterium | reverse complement strand
CGAACCGTTCGGGCAGGTCCCGCCACGGCGCACCGGTGCGGAGAATCCATAGAATGCCGTTGAGCATCAGACGTGGATCCGAGGCCGGTCGCCCCGTCTTCGCTGTCCGCTTGGGGAGGATGGACCGAATCGCTTCCCACTGATCGTCCGTGACTTCGTGCCGTTTCATGGTGACCGACCTCCTGGTCGAACACCATCCATAGATCGATGAATCCGGTCGCTAGACCGTTTTCAGACAGAACCTAGTAGGTGGCACGCGGAAAGGAAACCGGCTCATGCTGCGTCGCGCCTTGCCATCACCGACATTTGGGTCGAGGTCCGACCGGCCAGCGGGGAGGGCGTCGACAGCCATCGGGCCGCCCGCGCGGCGTCCACGGCGAGGCTCAGGTGTTCCGCAGCGAGGCAAAATGCGTTAGTGGGCGACGAGGGACTCGAACCCCCAACCCCCTCGGTGTAAACGAGGTGCTCTGACCGATTGAGCTAGTCGCCCGTCGTGGAATGTCGCTGCGCTGAGACCCGGCCGGTGGCCGCAGAGATTCATGGCGGGGCCGGTTTGCCAGGAGGCACCAGGACGCGGACCCCCAGTTCCGTCAGTTGTTTTGGTTCGACCGCCGCCGGCGCGCCGGTCATCATGTCGGCCGCCTTCTGCGTCTTGGGGAAGGCGATCACGTCGCGGATGTTGTCCAGCCCGCCGAACAGCATCACCCAGCGGTCGATGCCCAGGGCGATGCCGCCGTGCGGCGGCGCCCCGCTGCGCAACGCATCGAGCAGAAATCCGAATCGTTCCCGCGCCAGCTCGGGCGAGATGCCCATGATCCGGAAGACCCGCTCCTGCGTTGCCGAGTCGTGAATTCGGATCGTACCGCCCCCCGCCTCGGAGCCATTGATCACGAGGTCGTAGGCGAGCGCCCGGCAGGCGGCCGGATCGCTCTCCAACAGGTCGAGATCGCCCGGCCGCGGAGCGGTGAAGGGGTGGTGCATCGCCACCCACCCGCCGTTCTCGGCGTCACGGGCGAACATCGGAAAGTCGACCACCCATGAGAAGTGCATGGCGTGCGCCTCGTAGAGCCCGAGGTCCGCACCCAGCCGTTTCCTCAGCGCGTGCAACGACTTGCAGGTGACCTCGAAGGAGTCGGCCACGATCAGGGCCAGATCACCCGGTTCGCAGCCGAGCCGATCCTGGAGTCCGGCCGCGATGCCGGCGAGGTTCTTCGCCACCGGCCCCGACCAGCCGCCATCGGCCTCGCATTTGAGCCAGATGAGGCCTTTCGCCCCCGCCTCGACGGCCAGGGCGGTCAGGTCGTCGAGTTCCTTTCGCGAGAATCGGGCGGCGGCTCCCGGCACCTGAATGCCGCGGACGCGACCGCCTCCTTCGACAGTGCCGCGGAAGACGCGGAAGTCGCTCGCCGCCGCCAGGGCCGTGAGGTCCACGATCTCGAGCCCATACCGCAGATCGGGCGCGTCGTGGCCGAACCGCTCCATGCACTCGTCGTAGGACAGCCTGGGAAGCGGCAGAGACACGTCGAGGCCGAGGATTTCCCAAGCCGTGCGCCGCACGAGCCCCTCGATCACGCCCATCACGTCGTCGGCCGCGACGAACGACATCTCCAGATCGAGTTGCGTGAACTCGGGCTGTCGATCGGCCCGCAGATCCTCGTCGCGGAAGCACTTGGCCACCTGCACGTAGCGGTCGAACCCCGCCATCATCAGGAGTTGCTTGTAGAGCTGCGGTGACTGCGGCAGCGCGAAGAAGCAGCCATGGTCGAGGCGGCTGGGAACCAGGTAGTCGCGGGCCCCCTCGGGCGTGCTGCGACCGAGCATCGGCGTCTCCACATCGATGAACCCCAGTTCGTCACAGTGGTCCCGCAAGAGCTTCACGATCCGGCTTCGCAGGAAGAGGTTCTCCTGCATCGCCGGCCGCCGCAGGTCGAGCCAGCGATTGGTGAGGCGGACCTCCTCGCCGGGCAGTTCCACGGCTCCCGGCTGGAAGACCGGCGTCTCGGCCTGGTTGAGGATCTCAATCTCGCCGCACACCAGCTCGATTTCACCGGTGGGCAGTTTGGGATTGTTCGTGCCTGCGGGGCGTGCCCCCACCGTGCCCGTCACCCGCAGCACCCACTCCGCCCGCGCGGCCCGCGCCGCCACGAGCGTGGCGGCGGCCGCCGCCGGGCCGACCACCACCTGGGTGCGGCCCCAACGGTCCCGGAGATCGATGAAGATCACGCCCTTGTGGTCACGGACGCGGTCGACCCAGCCGCAGATCGCGACGGCCTTGCCGACGTCGCCGATGCGGAGTTCGCCGCAGGTGTGGGATCGCTGCACGTTTTGCCCCTCGCCTCGTTCGCCTTGTCGCTCAGATATCCGAACCGGTGCTCAGCCAGGCCGTCACGAGCACGCCCACCGACAGCAGCAACGCCAGGCTGATCAGCGGCACGGCCCCCCACCAGGCGAGCGGCTCCGCGAAGGACCCCAGAGCATCCCAGCGGAACAGCGCCGTCATCGCCACGGCGACGAACAGCAACGCCACGCCGAGTGCCGACCAGGCGAGCAGTTGGACCGCCTTCTCCATGGCCGCCTACCTCACCACCCGGCGGCCGGCACCCACCGCCTCGGGGCGGGTTTCCGCGTTGAAATCGAGCTCGAGTTGCGGGCTCGCGTCGTCGGCGGACAGCTCACGAAAGAGCATACTCGGCTGGATGTCGTGATTGTGCTGGTACTTGTCGCTGGAGTATTCGGTGATGTCACCGATGATCTGATGGAAGAAGATCTGGCAGATCGGCACTCCCGGATAGATCTTGACCGGCTGGACGGCGAACATCTCGAGCGTCCAGTAGCCGGCGAAGCCGACGTCGCCGAAGCCCGCCGTGACGTGCACGAATAGGCCGAGCCGGCCGATCGAACTGCGGCCCTCGATCATCGGCACGAGGTTGTGCGTCTCGGTGCGCTCCGCCGTCCGGCCGAGATAGAGCTGGTTGGGCGCGAGCACGAGCCCGTCGGCGGGAATGGCGATCCGTTCCACGCGATTGCTCTTCCGCATGTCGAGCACCACCTCCTCGTAGACGAGCAGTTCGTCGTGAAGCGAGAGGTTGTAGCTGTTGGGATTGAGGCGGCTCTCGTCGAAGGGGTCGATGACGATGTCGCAGCCGAGACGGCGGCGGATCTCGTGGCCGGAGAGGATCATGACGGGCTCCCGTGCGGTGGCGGCGGACGGACGGGCGACGCGGCGAGGATTGTACGCCGCGGTCGGGAAAACCGACAGTCACCGGGAAGCTTTCGCAGCGGCCACGCCCTTCCGCGGGCAGAGCGGCTCGAGCGGGCAGGCCGCGCAGTGCGGCTTGCGGGCGGTGCAGATGGTGCGGCCGAGTTCGATCAGCCGGTGGCTGAAGGCGATCCACTGATCCCGCGGCAGGCAGGCGACCAGGTCCCGCTCCGCCCGCACCGCGTCGCCATGCCGGGTGAGCCCGAGTCGGCGGGCGATCCGGCCGACGTGCGTGTCGACGACCACGCCGGTCGCCTCGCCGAACGCCGATCCCATCACCACGTTGGCCGTCTTGCGGCCAACCCCAGGCAGCTTCACGAGGGCCTCGAGCGAGCGCGGCACCTCGCCGCCATGCTCCTCCGTCAGGCCGCGGCAGCAGCCGAGAATGCTTTTGGCCTTGGCCCGGAAGAAACCGGTACTGCGGATCGTCTCTTCCAGCTCCCGGGGCGGGGCCGCCGCCAGCCGGTCGGCCGTGGGCCAGCGGCGAAACAGCGGTCCGGTCACCATGTTTACACGGCGATCCGTGCACTGGGCCGACAGGATCGTGGCGATGAGCAGCTGGAACGGGCTCGCGAAATCGAGCGAGCATGCCGCGGCCGGGAAGGACGCCGACAGCCGCGCGCAGATCCGCCCGGCCCGCTCCCGACGGGCCGCCAACGACTCCCGCCCCCGTCCGCCGGGGCGGGACGCCTGCCGTGGTTTGCCGGGAGTGCTACGATTCATCGTAACGGCGTTCCGATGGCAGACCACCATCGGCGCGGCCGGCAGGAGCCGCCATGATCGAGATCGAGGGCGAGTCGCCGTACCATCCGCTCTACCTGCAGGGCATCGCGCATTTCAACGTCTGCGACTATTACGAGAGCCACGAGGTCTGGGAAGAACTCTGGACCGACTACCGCGGGCCGTCCCGAAAGTTCTACCAGGGTCTGATTCAAGCCGCCGTCGCACTCTACCATTTCGGCAATGGCAACATCCGCGGGGCCCGCAAACTGCACGGCAGCGTGCACGGCTATCTGGAGCCCTATGCGCCGCGGCACATGGGGCTCGACCTGACGTCCTTCCTACGCGACTTTGATACCTGCCTGGCCAGGGTCGCCGCCAGCACCGAAGACTATCCTGCCGTCGAACTCGACCCCGATTTGCTGCCCGAAATCCATCTCGATCCGCCGGCCTCCCCCCCGGCCGCCTGAGGGGCGTGCGTACCCGGAGCGATTGCGCACCATGTCAGACGAGCCGCTCGCCTTCTCCCCGGACCAGTTCTCCGGTCTGGCCCGGGTCTTTCCGCTCCCCAATCTGGTGATGTTCCCGCACGTCATGCAGGCGTTGCACATCTTCGAGCCGCGGTATCGCGCGATGTTCGAGGAGGCGATCGAGGAAGACCGGCTGATCGCCCTGGGGTCGCTGGCCCCGGGCTGGGAAGGGGACTACGAGGGCCGCCCGCCGCTGCGGCCGCATGCCTGCCTCTGCCGCATCGCCACCCATCAACGAACCGATGACGGCACCTACAACGTCCTCGTGCTCGGCATGCGGCGGCTCCGCCTGGTCCGCGAACTGCCTCCCAAAAAGCTCTTCCGCGTCGTCGAATCCGAGATCATCGACGACGTGGAGCCCCCCGACTCCGGCCCCGATGCCGCCGCGGGGCTCCAGCTGCGGCTGCTGACGGCCTTCAAGCAGGCGATGCCCCGCATTCCCAACGCCTACGAACAACTCGACCAACTGCTCGGCAGCCAGATCACGCTCGGCATGCTCGCCGACATCGTGGCGTACACCATCGATCTCGACATCGAGACGAAGGTGAAACTGCTGGCCGAGAGCGACGTGGTTCGCCGCGCGCTCACCCTGCTCGAGGCCATCCAGTCGCGGCCCACAGCGGGCCAGGTTCGCCGCTTTCCCCCCGACTTCAGCCCCAACTGATGGGCTGCCACGCGGTGGCCGCCGCGGCGTCGAGTACACTCGGCCGTATGAAGTCTTCGTCTTCGAGCCATGTCGATCAGCCCCGCATCGAGCGGGCCGTCCGGGAAATCCTCGCGGCCGTGGGCGAGGATCCCGACCGCGAGGGCCTGCTGGAAACCCCCGCCCGCGTGGCCCGTATGTATGCGGAGCTGTTCAACGGCCTGGGCCAGGATCCGCGGACCCATCTGCGGACCGCGTTCCAGGAGAAGTACGACGAGATCGTGCTGGTGCGGGACATCACCTTCAACAGCGTGTGCGAGCACCACCTCCTGCCCTTCATCGGGCGAGCCCATATCGGATATCTGCCGGATGGTCGCGTGCTCGGCTTGAGCAAGCTGGCACGGATCGTGGAGACGATCTCGCATCGGCCGCAGGTGCAGGAGCGGATGACCGAGCAGATCGCCGAACTGCTGGAGCAGGATCTCGGAGCCAAGGGGGTGGCGGTGGTCGTCGAGGCGACCCACACCTGCATGACCGTGCGCGGCGTCCGCAAGCCAGGCAGCGTGTGCGTGACCTCGGCCATGAAGGGCGTCTTTCGCGCCAACATGTCGAGCCGCGCCGAAGTGATGTCGCTGATCTACGGCCATCGTTCCGCCCCCTGAGGCGGAGCTTCCGTCCGGCGGGAGGCCGACCGACGCATGAAGCTGCTGCTCGATTTTCTCTGCCGCTTCGGCTGGGGCATGGCCGTCGGGCTCGTGCTCACGCCGGCCACGATCGTGCCTGCTGGCTTCTTTCGCGTAAACCTGCTGGTCGTGCTCGGTCTGGCGACCGGGGCGGCGTTGGTCGCGGGTGGGGCGGCGACCGGTCGTTGGACCGTCGCGGCCGCGGCGATCGCCGCCGTGACGGCCTGGCTGGGCAGCGTGGCCTGGCTCGGCGACCAGCGTCGGGCGGGAGCCTGGTGCTGCCGGATCACGGCCGCGTGCCTGGCCGCCGCCGCGCTCTCGACCGCAGCGCCGGCGGGCTCTCCGGTGGTAACGCTGACGGCGGCCGAGCCGCTGCTGTCGGGGCTTGTCAGCGGCCTGGCGGTGCACGCGATGCTCCTGGGCCATTGGTATCTCAATGCGCCCGGTATGCGGGTCGACGCCCTGCGTCGGATGATCGATGCGGCCCTCATCGCCTGGGCGGTGCGGCTCGCCTGGTCGGTCAGCGGGTTCACCCCAGGATGGCCCGATGCGGCGTGGGGGACGACCGCGGCTGCGCTCACCTCGCTCCGCTGGCTGGCGGGGCTCGTCGGCCTGCCGATCCTGCTGTTCATGGCCCGCAAGACCCTCGACATTCCCAACACGCAGAGCGCCACGGGTATCCTGTACGTGGCCTGTCTGACGGCGATCCTGGGCGAACTGACCGCCCAGTTGCTGCAGGCGGGCGGCTGACCCTTCCCGCGAGCCCTCGCCCCATGCGGATCACTTATGCCTGTCCCGCCTGCGACGCGGTCGTGAGCCTGCCCGCGGTGGAGTCGCGAGCGTCGCTCGACTGTCCGACCTGTGGCAGCGGCGTGGAGGTGCCCGCCGAGGGCGTGGCGTGGACGGCGGCCGATGGCCGTGCCGCTCTGCCGGGCACGGGCCTGCCAACGCTCCGCCGCTGCCTCGTCTGTCCAAGCACGGAACTCTTCGCCCGCAAGGATTTTCCGCAGCGCTTGGGCGTGGCGATCGTGGTGGCCGGGTTCGCGGCGAGTTGCGTGACCTGGGCCTGGCGACTCCTGGTGCCCACCTTCGCGATCCTATTCGCGACCGCCGCGATCGACGTGATCCTCTACCTGCTGATGCCCGAGTGCCTGACCTGCTATCGCTGCGGCGCCCGGTATCGCGGTGCCGGTGGCCCGCACGGCGGATTCGATCTCGAGACACATGAGTGGCACCGTCAGCAGCGGCTCAGGCTCGGCGAGGTCCGCCGGTCCGGTCCGTCGACCTCGCCGACGCCCTGATCCGTCGCGGCCGGCGGCCCCGCGGCCCGGGCCGCCTGGAGAGCAACCATGGACTCCGAACAGGCGCGGATCGAGGAGGACCTCAGGGGCGTCGTGTCCGGAGAGGTGCGATGCGACGACGTCGGCCGCGGCCTCTATGCGACCGATGGCAGCCTGTTCGAGGAGTGGCCGTTGGCGGTGGTTCGCCCCCGCTCGACTGACGACGTGGCGGCGACAGTCCGCTGGGCCGCCGAGCGGGGCGTGAGCGTGCACGCCCGGGGCGGGGGCACGAGCCTCTGCGGCGGCCCGTTGGGTTCCGGCATCATCGTCGACTGCTCGCGGTTCATGCGTCGCGTGCTGGCCTTCGGTGGTGACACGGTGCGAGTGCAGCCCGGCGTGGTGGGCGGTCAACTCACGTCGTTCCTGGCCCGCCGCCGCCGCGGCTTCGGGCCGGACCCGACCAACATGGCCGTCAGCACGCTCGGCGGGATGATCGGCCGCGACGCCTCTGGCAGCCGCTTTCTTCGGCACGGCTCGGTTCGCAACTGGATCGAGTCGGTGGAGGTCGTGCTCGCCGACGGCCGCGTGGTGGAGCTGTCGGCCACGCCCGCGGCGTCGGCGGCGGTCGTGCAGCCGCCCACCGGCGGCATCTCGGCGACGCCGACCGACCTGGTCGCCGGCCTCGTCACCGGCTTGGCGGAACTACTCGACGAGGGGCGCGAGGTCATCGCCCGCCGCCAGCCGGCCACACGGTCGACGCACGGCGGCTACCGTCTCCACGACCTCGACCGCGACGGCCGCCTCGACCTACCGCGGTTGTTCTGCGGCGCGGAGGGCACGCTGGGCATCGTCACGGCAGCCACGCTGCGAACGGTAACGCCCGACCCGGCCACGGCGGTCGGCTTGCTGCTCTTCGAATCGCTGGAGGCCGCGGCCGAGGCCGCCGTGCGAATCCTGCCGATCGGTCCGAGTGCGTGTGATCTCTTCGACCGTCGCCACCTGACGCTCGCCCGGGAGGCGCGGCCGTCTTTCGACCTGCTGATTCCGCCGGTCGCGGAGGCGGGCCTGCTGGTGGAGTTCACGGCCGAGGAGCCGTCGGACTGCAACGCCGGTCTCGAGCAGGCGATTGCCTCGATGCAACGCGGGCGGCGAGGGTGCCTTGAAATTCATCGCGCCGAGGACGGCCACGACGCGGCCCTCTTCTGGGATCTTTCCCGCAACGTGGTCTCGACGCTGCACGGCGTGCGGGCGGCGATGCGGCCGGTGCCGTTCCTGGAAGACATCGTCGTCCCCACGCCGGTACTCCCCGACTTCCTGGGTCGCCTGCAGGCGGTGCTTAACCGCTGCCACGCCACCGCGATGATCTTCGGCCACGCCGGCCACGGTGAGGTGCACGTCCGCCCCCACGCCGACCCCCGCGCCGCCGGTGAGCGGGCGCGGCTTGAGACGCTCGCGGAGGCGGTCTATGCCGAGGTGGCCGCCGTGGGTGGATCGATCGGCGCGGAACTCGGCCTGGGCCTGTCACGGACGCGGTTCTTCGCCGGGCTCTTCCCGGACCTCGTCGACCTCTGCGGTCGCGTGAAGCGATTGTTCGACCCGCAGGGTATTCTCAATCCGGGGCGGATCGTGCCGGCCGGGCCGCCGCCAGCCTTCCGCGGCCCGTTCGCCGCCACGGTCCCTCCGCCGGCCGTAACACCGGCTGAGCCGCGGACCGGCGACATCGACCCGGTGCTCGTGCCGCTGACCACGTGGAGCGGTGGTCGCCTCGCGGCGGAAATCGACGCGTGCAACGGCTGCGGCGGCTGTCGGAGCATCGAGCCGGCCGGGCGGATGTGCCCGCGCTACCGGGAGAACCCGGCGGAGGAGGCCTCGCCCCGCGCGAAGGCCGACGTCATGGCCGCCCTGCTCGCCGGACGGCTCGATGCCAAGGCCATCTCCGGCGAGGCTGTCCGGACGGTGGCCGACACCTGCTTCAACTGCCATCGTTGCCGCAGCGAGTGCGCGGCGGGCGTCGACATCCCGGC
>VGYP01000105.1 GCA_016872955.1 Planctomycetota bacterium | reverse complement strand
CCCCCGAGGTGGCCGCACCGTTTGGCCCCCGGGGCATCCGTGCCCGCTTGGTCCTCGATCTGGATGGCCGCCGCACCGGCCGCCTCCAGCGCCCGCACCGTCTCCTCCACCTCCCGCGGATCGCCGAAGCCGGTGTCGGCATCGACGAGGACCGGCAGCTTCGTGGCCCGCGTCAGGATCCGGGTCTGCTCCACCAACTGTGCGCGGCTGAACAAGCCGATGTCGGGCACGCCGAGCAGGCCTGCCGAGAACGAGGCTCCGGACAGATAGACGGCGTCGAATCCGGACTCCTCGACGAGCCGTGCCGCCAGGGCGAAGGGCGCGCCCACGATGCCGAGCATCTCCTCGTCGGCGGCGGCCCGGAGCCGGCCGCCGCCGGCGGCGGTCGCCGGCCCGACAGGCGCGGGCGGAACGGTCGAACCTGACTCTGCGGCGGTGGACACGGTGTATCCTTGGCGGTGACCCGCGGGCGACGGGGCCGTTATAGGGGCGATCGATGGCGGACGAAAGCGACCCACGCGGCGCCGCGGCACGTGGGGGCTGGCCGCGGGCCGTCGTCGAGACGCTCGCCATCGCGGCGATCTTCGCCGCGGCCGGCTGCTGGCCGGTGCCCGACGTCAACGAGACCGCCTATCTCACGAAAGCCCGTCACGAGGCCGACCCCGCCTATGCGGCTGGCGATTTCTTCCTCGAGACGCCCGCTGCCCACGGCGTCTTCTACCTCGCGATCGGCCCCTTGGCGGCCGCCGTGCCGCTCGAGACGGCCGCCTGGATCGGCCGGATCGCCGGCTGGCTGGCCCTGGCGGTCGGTTTTCGTCACCTCGCGGTGCCGCTGCTGGTCACGGCCTCGTCGCAAGGCACCTGGGCGCGGCTCGTGGCCGCGGCGATGTTCTCGTTGGCCTTGCGACACGGTCACATGGCCGGCGAGTGGGTAATCGGCGGCTGCGAGGCGAAGGTGTTCGCGTGGGCGCTGGTGTTCGGAGGCCTGGGCGAACTCATTCGCGGCCGGTTCGGCCTGGCCTGTCCGCTGCTCGGGGCGGCCACCGCGTTTCATCCGCTGGTCGGCGGCTGGGCGATCGTGGCGGCGGCGGCCTGGTGGATAAGTCCGCGGCCCACCGCCCCGCGGCCCAAGCCGGTCGTCACGGCGGCCTGCATCGTGGCGGGGCTCGCCCTGGCCGCCGCCGGCGTGCTACCGGCCCTGGGACTCTCGGCGAACGTCGACGCCGCCACCCGCGCGGCTGCGATCCGCATCTATGTGGTGGAGCGACTACCCCACCATCTGTTGCCGCGCGGGTTCCCGCCGGGCTTCATGCCGCGGCACCTGCTCGCGATCGCGTGCTGGTGGCTGCTGAACCGGCTGGTCGCCCCCACGTCGGCACGCCACCGCCTGACCGCGTTCGTGATCGCGTCGCTGGGCGTCACGCTCGTCGGGCTGGTGATCGCCGCCCTCGAGCCCTGGGCGCCGGCGACGACGCACGGGTTGCTGCAGTACTATTGGTTCCGGCTGGGTGACGTGACCGTGCCACTCGCGCTGGCGTTCGCGGCGGCGGCGGCGCTGTCCGACGACGAGGCCTGCCGACGGCTGGCGGCCCTGCCCCCCCGCGCGACGCGGCTCCTGGCCACGCTCCTGCTGCTGGCCGACCTCGCCGCCGAGTCGCGGCATTGGCCGCTGCCGGGCCGGACGCTACCGCCGCGCAGCGACGCCATGGTGGAAGCGGCCGCCTGGGCCGACGTCTGCACGTGGGTCCGCGACCACGTGCCACCCGGGACCGTCGTGCTCACGCCCCGCGGGGCGGCGAGCTTCACCTGGCGGACGGGCCTCCCGGAAATCGTGTCCTGGAAGAACAGCCCGCAGGACGCCGCCTCCCTCGTGGCCTGGCGGCGGCGCATGGCCGACTGCTTCTCGGCCGACGGGTCGTTCGTCGATTTGGAACGCTCCACCGCCGCGCTCGGCGCGGCCCGGCTGCGGGACGTCGCGGACCGCTACGGCGCCCGCGTGGCGATCGTGCCGCTCGACGCGCCGGGGCTGGCCGACCTGCCGTTCGAGCGGCTCCACGTCAACGACGGATACGCCGTCGTGCGCCTCGCGGAATGAGCCTCCGCCCACCACCGCTCAGAGCGGGACACCAAGCTTCGCCGCCTTGAGGCGGATCACGTGCTGAAACGCCGGGAAGGGATACTTCTTGCCCCGGTCGGTCGCCCACGCGTAGGTCGAGTCGACGAGGGCCACCGGCAGACGGCCTTCGCGGACCAGCGTGGCGACCCGCTCGCAGAAGGCCACGTCGGCGGGCGCCTTGACCCGCAAACCCGTCGTCAATCGGTCGACCAGGTCGGCGATGCCATCCCGGTTCGGCTCCGTGGCCGGCCCCTGGGCGGAGAGCCGGGCGGGCGCTGCAAGCGACACGAGCATGAGCACGCAGGCGGAAAACGCGATGCGGAACAACGGCAGCCGCTCCGAGGGGGGCGGGAAGGTCGCAGTCGGCGCAGCCGCGGTCAAGGTCGATCGCGGCACGGCCGCGACCCGGTCAGCCGCCGCGGTAGCGGACCGTCGGCCTCCGCGGCTTTCCGTCGACCACAACGGCCGCGGATCACGGCCGTCAAGCACCCAGACAAGATTGAATACCGTGACCTGGCTCGGCGTGCCGGTGGGCCTCGTGCGACCGCCGTTAAAGCTCGCCCACACCGTGAGCTTTTCCCGGCCGGTGGTGATCGACCCCCTCCACGGCCGCGGGCATCGTGCCGGCATCGGTGTCGATGTTGCTCGCCAGCAGGATGTCGTGACCCGCAACGGGCGGCCGGATCATGCCCCCCCCTCAGGCCGTACGCCGTGCCGCGGGCTCCGGCCGGCAGTTCGGCACTGCGGAACGCGCCGATCCACAGGTCGCCTCCATCCTCGCTGCGGGCAAAGAACCGGCTGCCGCGGCTCATGTGCGCGCGGGAACTGTCGAGCAGCGTGCCGTCGGAGGGCTCGGCAATCGCCCCTTCACCGGTACCGAGCACTGAAAACGGATTGCTCGTCCGCCAGACTCGGTCGCCGTCGTCGCTGAAGATCGCGGTGCTGTAGTGGTATGGCCGCCACGCGACGGCGTTGGGTTTTTGGGCCCCATAATCCGCTGGGCTCACGTGCCCCCCAGCGCCGTCTCCGTTTCGTTGAAGATCCGCTCGAACTCGGCCCGCGTGCGGGCGGTGACCGCCTGCACGTCTCGGACGAGCTCGTCAGGCCGCTCGTAGCCGAGCAGGTGCGCGAGCTTCCGCTGCTCGTCGGGCTCGGCGGGAAAGTCGTGGCGGCCGGCGGCGTCGAGCAGCCGCAGCCGCCCTTCGATCGACCGCAGCATCCGGTAGGCCCGCTCCAAGACCTCCCGCCGCTCCCCGCTGAGCAGGCCGGCCTCGTGCAGCGCGACGAGTCCGGCGAGCGTGCCGGTCGACCGTACGGACGGCAGGCGGCCACCATGCACGAGTTGCAGCAACTGCACCACGAACTCGATGTCGACCACGCCCCCCGGACCGCGTTTGAGGTTCGACTGCTTGGCCCCCTCCTCCATCCGGTACCGCATCCGCCTGATGCTCTCCACTTCGGCGGCCGTCCACGCGCGGCCGTACGTGGCCGCGGCGATGATCCGCCGCGCCTCGGCGGCGGCCGGCTCGGAGCCGACCACCACCCGTGCCTTGAGCAGCGCCTGCCGCTCCCAGACCGCCGCCGGTCCGTCGGCGGCGAAGTAGCGGGCGAACTCGGCCAGCGAGACCGCGGGAGCACCGCTGCGGCCCGCCGGCCGCAGCCGCGAATCCAGCTCGTAAAGCCGGCCCCGGGGACCGAACTCGTTGCAGGACCGCATCGCCCGCCCCGCCAGCTCGCCGAAAAAATGCGTGTTGCTTGTGCCGTCGGCCCCGCGCCGTCGCGGCCGGCAGGCACCGTCGTGGTCGTAGAGAAACACCACGTCGACGTCGCTGGCGTAGTTCATCTCGCGGCCGCCGAACTTCCCCATCGCCAGGACGACCGGCCGCGCGCGGTCGCCCGCAGACGGGCCGTCGCCGACCAGGGGCTCGCCGCGCCGCTCCGCGAGCCCCTGCTCCTCGATCACCATCACACGGCGGACCACCGCCTCGGCGATCGCCGTCAGCGCGGCCGTCGTGGTCTCGGCATCCTGCCGGCCGAGCATGTCCCGCACGCCCACCGACAACTGCTGCGAAGCCTTGAAGGCGTGCAGGATGGGCAGCGGCGACACCGCACCGCGACACAACTCGGCCAGGCCGTCCTCCAGTTCGGCCGGCGTCGGCAGCCGCTCCAAGAGCAGGCTGTCGAGCAGTTCGTCGATCATGCCGGGGTTGGTGACCAAGAGCCGTGCCAGGAACGGGCTCGAGGCGCAGAGCCGCACGGTCAGGTCGAGTGACGGTGGGTTGAAACTGAACAGTTCCCACAACACACCCTTGCCTCCCAGCGAGTCGGCCACGTCGACGAGCGTAGCCAGGGTGGCGTCGGGGTCGGGCGTGCGGGCGACGGCCGCGAGCAGCCATGACGCGATGGCCGCCAGAAAGTGGCGGCAGCGGCGGGTCGACAGAAACCGCGCCCGCTCCTCGCCAAGAGACGTGATCGCCCGGTAGGCGAGGGCCACGTCGCGGAAGCCGTGCCGCCCGAGCACGTCACGGATGGTGTCGTCGCTCGGTTCGGGATCGAGCACCAGGTCGACCTCGGGCTCGGGCGGGGCGTCGTCGGGAAAGGCATCGTGGAGGAGATGATCGAGAATCCGCCGATTGATATCGGTCGCCTCGGTCAAGTCGCGTTGGAAGCGTTCGCAGCCTTCGCGACCCGCGGCGTATCCGCACCGCACCGCCAACCGGCCCAGTTCGCCGTCGTCCCGCGGCACGACGTGCGTCTGCCGGTCGTAGAGTAGCTGCAGGCGGTGCTCGACCATCCGCAAGCGCGAGTAGGTCCGCTCCAGGATCTCACGCTCCTGGTCGGTCAGGCTGCCGGCCGCCGCCAGGCGGCGGATCGCGTCGAGTGTGCCGCGGCAGCGGACCGCGGTCGTGTCGCCGCCGGCCAGCAGCTGCAGGAACTGGATCGTGAACTCCACATCGCGGATGCCGCCCCGGCCCTCCTTGACGTCGGTGGCGTCGGTGCCGGCCCGCACGGCCCGCCGTTCGATCCGCCGCTTGAGCGCCTTGATCCCGCCGATGTCGGCCCGGCTGAGCCAGCGGCGGAAGATCCAGGGGGCGAGTTCGCCGAGCAGACGGTCGGCCAACTCGCGATCACCGGCCACCGGTCGCGCCTTCACCCAGGCCTGCCGTTCCCAGGTGCGGCCGAGCCGGTCGAAGTATTCGAGCGTCGCCTCTAGCGACAGGCTCGCGGGGCCGGCCGACCCATGCGGTCGCAGCCGCAGGTCGACCCGCAGGCCGCCGCCCGCCGCCGCGGGGGCCGACACCAGCCTCACCGTCTCCTGCACGACCCGGTCGAAGAACTCCTGGTTGGAGCACGGCCGGCCCCCGTCGACGCGACCATCGGCCGAGTGGACGAATACCAGGTCGATATCGCTGGAGTAGTTGAGTTCCTCGCCCCCCAGCTTCCCGAGCGCCACAGCCGCAATCGTCGCCCGGCGGCCGTCGGCCCCGCGCGGCACGCCCCGCTGTCGCTCGATGGTCCGCACCGCGCAGGCGAGCGCGGCTTCGACGATGCAGTCGGCGACGTGCGAGATCTGGGCGACCACCGTCTCCAACCGCTGACCGCCCACGATGTCGCCGAAGGCGATGCGGAGCAGTTGCCGCCGCCGGAATCGCCGCAACGCCGCCAGCACGGTGTCGGCATCCTCGCTGCCGCCGATCTCGGCCGCCAAGGCCGCAGCCAAGGCCGCCCGCGTCTCGGGTCTGCCCCGCCCGACCCGCACGTCCTCCCAGGCCTCGGGATCGGCGATCACGGTCTCGGCCAGATGCGGGCTGACCGAGAAGATTTCCAGCAGCACCCGCAGGCTCTCCGGGTCGCGCTCGAAGAGCGTGGCCGTGGACAGCGGGCTGCGGACGGCGGCCACGAATCGCTCCAGCGACACGAGCACGCGGTCGGGATCGCTGACGGCGGCCAGCGGCTCCACCAGCTGCCTGCCGATCGCGTCCACGAGATCGAACGTCAGGCCGCGGGCCGCGAGCCCCGCGAGCACGCGGGACGCGAGCGTCGGGTCGGCGAGGCCGGCCCGCCTCCCCCACGCCAACGACGCCTCCGGTTCGTCGAGCAGCGGGCAGCCGGTGGTCTGCAGCGACGACGAACCTGCGGGCGGGCCTGGTGCGGGTGGCATGGACCGAAAGTTCCTGCGAGCAGCCGCCTCTCCGCCGCCGCATTCTACTCCGCCGGCCGCCTGTTCACCGCCCCCGGCGCGGGGCGATCTGGTACACCTCGGGGGCGGATTCAACGGAAAACGCGAGGCTCCCGAGCGGGACGGCCTCCGCCAGCCCATCAGCCACGGCGCCCGCGAGCGACCAGGGCCCGGCCTGCCGGACGTCGACGTCCACGAGCCGCCCCACGAGCCGCAGCGGCGCGTCGAACACCACGATCTGATCGCACATGGTGCGACCCGAGAGCTGCACGACCTCGTCGGGGCCGGCCGCGACGTCGCGCTTCTCGTCCCGCGCCGAGAGTCCCTCGACGAGCACCCGCTGGCGGGTGCCGACGAACCGCCGATTACCGGCGACGCTCACCTCGGCCTGTGCCTCCAGCAGCAGGCGGTTCCGCTCCTTCTTGACCGCCTCCGGCACGTCGTCGGCGAGCCGCTCGTGGGCCCTCGTGCCGGGCCGCGGACTATATTTGAAGATGAAGCTGTTCTTGAAACCGGCGCTGCGGACGAGGTCGAGCGTGAGGCCGAACTCCGCGTCGGTCTCGCCGCAGTAACCGACGATGAAATCACTCGTCACCGCCGCGTCCGGCAAGGCCGAGCGGATCCGACCGAGCATCTCCAGGTAGTCGCCGATCGTATAGCCCCGCTTCATTCGCGTCAGGACGGCGTCGGAGCCGTGCTGGGCGGGCACGTGGAGATAGCGGCAGACCTTGGGCAGGTCGCGGACGGCCGCGATCAGGTCGTCGGTCATGTCCCGCGGGTAGTTGGTGACGAACTTGATCCGGTCAAGGCCGTCGATGGCGTCGAGCATCACGAGCAGGTCGGACAGCCGCGTGGTCCGGCCACCGTCGCGGGAGCGGTAGGAGTTGACCGTCTGGCCGATCAGCGTGATCTCACGACACCCCTCGGCCACGAGCTTGCGGGCCTCCGCGACGATCGTGGCCGGGGCCCGGGCCTGTTCGGGGCCCCGCACGTGCGGCACGACGCAAAAGGCGCAGAACTTGTCGCAGCCGGTCTGCGTGCGGACGAAGGCCTGGAAGGGCGTGGGCCGCATGGCGGGATCGCGGTCGGGATCGTAACTCTCGAACGACCTCGCGATCACGTCGCGGGCGGCGCCCTTGCGTTCCAGGCTCACCTCGAGCCGCGGGCCGCCGCCGCCCAGCACGTCGGCCACGAGCATCGGCACCTGATGCAACTGGCCCGGCCCCACGATCAGATCGACCCAGGGCGCGCGGCGGCGAATGAGCTCTTGGTCCTTCTGGGCCATGCATCCGAGCACGCCCACCACGAGGTCGGGCTTCCGCTGCTTCTCCTGTCGGATGCGGCCGAGGGCGGAGTAGACCTTGTCCTCGGCATGCTGCCGCACCGAACAGGTGTTGTAGAGAACGGCGTCGGCCTCGGCCGGCCCCCGGGCCATGTCCCAGCCCTGGCGACGGAGGGCGGCCACGACGAGCTCGCTATCGAGCACGTTCATCTGGCAGCCAACGGTCTCGATCCAAAGCCGTTTGGTCATGCAGCGAGTGTAGCAAACGCCCGCCGCCGCTCCGTCGACCCCGCACTGGCCGGCGGGCCGATCAGCCGGTCAGCGGCAGGGCGGCAATCACGCCGTCGCCGCCCACGATGCGTTCAGTCGTGAGCCGTGACCGGGCCCGGATCGTGGCCAGATCCTCGTCGATGACCCGTGAATGGTAGGCGGCCAGCAGCAGGCTCTCCGGCGATCCGGTCGCGTCGTTGGAGATGTCCCAGAACCTCGTGCCGCCGAGGCCGATGTCCTCCGCCCACTGCGACCGCTGCGCGATCGACGTGGGTGTCTCAAAGATACTGAAGAAGCGCTCGCGCGCATTGTGTAGAGATACGTCGCCTGGCCGTGGTCCTCCACAAGAGCTGCCAGTCGCCCGGTTCGGATTGCAGCCGCGTCAGCAGATCCTTGTAGTCATCGTTGCCGGCCTCGAACGAGCCCGGCACCAAGCCGGCCGCCGCGGCCGCGTAGCCACCGTCACCGCCGTCGTCCACGCCCCTCGAGGCCCGCGTGTCGAGGGGCGCGCCGCGGACGATCTGGCGTGCGGGCACGCCCGCCTGCAGGTAAGCGTCGACCGCAGCGCGTCGTTTCGGCCGTCGTCCGGACCGGCCGAGTTGCCGGACTCGCCCCCGCCGCCCGGATACTTCCAGTCGAAGTCGATGCCGTCGAACATCCGGTAGGTGTCGAGAAACCTGACCAGCGATTCGGCGAACCGCTCGCGTCCGGCCGCGGTGGCGCAGACGGTGCTGAAGTGGTCGGACAAGGTCCAGCCACCCACAGCGATCGTGACCCGCAGGTGCGGGTGCTTGGCCTTGAGCTGCTGCAGTTGGGCGACGTTACCCCAGACGGTCTGCTGCGACCGCGGATCGGTCGGCGGGGAGTACCACTGGTCGGCCTCGCCCGACACGGTCTCGTGGGGCGACAGGGACGACGGCGGGCGGATCATCGTCGACGATCGTCGCCAGGGCCTCGATGTCGGCGAGCTGCGCCCGCCGCGGGGCCGAGAGCCTCAGCCGGAAGGTCTCGTCCCCCTCGGGCAGCGTGTCGGGGGTGAGCGACACCTGCACGGTGCGGCTCCGCTTGCCCGCCGGACACGTGACGAGCCCTCGCGTTGCGACATACACGTCGCCCGCTGTCGCGGTCCCGTCACCCGTGGCGTAGCGGACCGTCACCGGCGGCCAACCGCAGGCGCGTGACGAGATCCATGGGGCACCTCCGCGTGACGCTGGAAGCGGTCACGAACGTTCGTGCGATGCCCCTGACGCGCCGCACACCTGAGGACCACGCCCGGGTGGCACAGGTCACCAGCACTCGGTCGAAAAATCGTTTTTCAGCCG
>VGYP01000104.1 GCA_016872955.1 Planctomycetota bacterium | reverse complement strand
AGGAACAGCGTCTGGCTCGACAAGGCGGCGTAGTCAAGGGTGGCGAATCCCGCCGTCCGGCAGGTGGTGGAATGGAACAGCCCCATCAGGATGCGGGTCTGCAGCGGCTCGCGACTGATCGCCTCGTCCCACTCGAAGATCCAAAACGACACCGCCCCCGCCACCAGCAGGATCGCGGTGCCGATCACCATCAGCTTGGTCTGGATCGAGAGCCGCTGCCAGAAGTCGCGTCGTTCCCGCAGCCGCGTGACGACGTCGAAGATCACCGGAAAGCCGAGCCCGCCGACAATGATCAGGCCGCAGATGACCAGGTTCACCGCCACGTTTCCCGCGTACCGGGCGAGGCTGTCGTCGGCGAGGGCGAAACCGGCGTTGCAGAAGGCCGAGATTGAGTGAAACAACGCGTGCCAGACGACCTCGCCGGGAGACGCCATGTGCCAGGTGGCCCAGCAGAGGATGGCGAACCCCACCGCCTCGACGACGAGCACCGTCAGCAGCACGGCCCAGGACACCCAGCGGAGATCGCGGCCCGCCTTGATACCGAGCGTGTCGGCGATCACCGCCCGCTGCCGCAGCGTGGCCTGCCCGCCGATCTGGAACGACGCCAACGTCGTGATCGTCATGATCCCCAGGCCCCCGAGCTGGATCATCGCGAGGATGACGGCCTGCCCAAAGAAGGAGAAGTCGTTGGGCGTGGACCGGACCGAGAGGCCCGTCACGCAGCAGGCGCTCGTCGCCGTGAAGAGGCCGTCCACGAGCGAGATCGGGGGACGGTCGGGAGGGCGTGCGACCGGCAACGTCAGCAGCACTCCGCCGACGATGATCGTGACGAGGTAGGCCGCCAGTGAAACGCGGGCGGGATAACTGCTGAGCGATCCGGTGAGTTGCGGCATCGAAGGCGGCGTCGGCGGCAGCCGCCGCAGACGCCCACGACCCGCCCAGGTGCGGACGGCTTCGGCCGCGGCGCGACGCAGGGACGGTGGAAAGATGGTACTTGCCGGCGCATCGGCGGAGCAATTGACCGGGGAAAAACGCGGTTTTTCCGGTCGCAACGACGCGCGACAAAATTGTTTGACTCGGCTCGATGACGTTCCATAATGGCGACGTTCTCCACGAACGTCGCGACTCGCCGTGGCTCACGAGGCCACCTCGTCAGCGGGTGTTCGCGATGGCCCGCCGACCACCGCCGTCGTCGCCTTCGAGGGCGGTGACCCGCGGGGTCGATCGTCGGTCCGCGTGCGCGTTCACGGGAAACGAGCATCCATGCCCGGCGGGAGTGCTGCCGGACCGATGGCTGCGAACTGTTCGCCACCCATGAGAAGGAGTCCTGTCGTTCCAATGGCCCGGATTCGCAACGTTTTCGAGATCATCGAGCTCTACGGCCACGACGAGAATTTCGAGCCGGTTCAGACCGAAGAGTTCATCCCCACCAGTGCGCCCGCGGGTTCGCGGGAGAAGATCGACATTCTCGCCGAGCGGATCCAGCGGGGCATGCCCCTCTGGCACCCCGAGGATTCGACCGACAGTCCGGCCGGGGAGCTGGTCGCCGCGGACTGACCGTCGCCACCCGACGAACCGCCTCATCGCCCTCCCCGGGATCGCCCGCGGAGGGCGATTTCAATATCGCGACGGGCGCTGTCCGCCTTGAGCTTCTCCCGCTTGTCGTGCGCCTTGCGGCCCCGACCGATACCCAGCAGGAGCTTCACCCGTCCGCACTTGAAATATGCCTTCAGCGGCACGAGCGTCAGCCCCTTCTCGAAGGCGTGTGCCGCGAAGCCGCGAATCTCACGCCGATGCAGCAGGAGTTTGCGAGGCCGCTTCGGTTTGTGGTTGAGCTGATTGGCCTTTTCGTACTCGGGAATGTCGCAGCCGTACAGCCAGACCTCGGCCCCCTCGACACGTCCATAGGCCTCGTCGAGGCTCATGCGGCCCGTCCGCAGGCTCTTGACCTCGCTGCCCACAAGCGCGATCCCACATTCGAGCGTGTCGACGATCTCGTAGTCGTGCCGCGCCTTGCGGTTCTCGGCGACGACCCGCTCCGCGGCCGGCTCCGCCTGGGAGGCCGACTTCCCGGCAGGCGACGCGGTGGGTTTGGGAGGCTTTTTCTTGGCAGCCATCGGCAGCGGCGACGTAGGACCCGGAACGTGGGCGGAGGGCGCTCCCGGCGGTACACTTTACGGTTTTCCGGCACCCGAAGTGTCGGCCCGCCCGATTCGCCCGCCGTCGCCCGCCCCGCATGAAGGCGTCCCTGCAGTCCCGTCGAATGGCATTCGGTCTATGGCGACGCTGCGCGGTGGCGGTCGTGGCGGTCTGCTGCCTGACCCTCGCTGGTCGGGCGGGAGCGGACGCCGCCCCCGGACCGGGCTTCGCGGCCGGTCCCGCCAAGCCGGCGGGTGACGGGCCGTTCGTGCAGGTGCCGGGTGGCTGGATGACGTCCTACGAGGAGACGATTCCGGGCACCGACGTCGTCTTCACGATGGTTCCCGTTCCCGGCGGCACGTTCCGAATGGGCAGTCCGGACGGGGAGCAGGGACGCACGGCCGACGAGGGGCCGTCCTTCCAGGTCACGGTGGCGCCGTTCTGGATGGCCGCCCGCGAGGTCACGTGGGCGGAGTACAAGCGGTACATGGCGGCCTGCGACCTGTTCATCGCGATGCACGCCGCCAGGATCCGCCCCATCGACGACACGAATCGTGCCGATGCCGTCACGGCCCCCTCCAACCTCTACGACCCCACGATGACCTTCGCCAACGGCGAGGAGCCCGATCAACCGGCGGTGACGATGACGCAGTTCGCCGCCCGGCAGTACACCAAGTGGCTCAGCCGGCTGACCGGACGGTTCTACCGACTACCCTCCGAGAGCGAATGGGAATACGCGTGCCGGGCCGGCACCGACACGCCCTTCTCGTGCGGCATGGCCGACGGCCTCGACGAGGTCGCCTGGTTCGCCGACAACGCGGGGGGCACGACCCACGCCGTGGGTGGCAAGAAAGCCAACCCCTTCGGTCTGTACGACATGCACGGCAACGTCGCCGAATGGGTCGTCGATGAACTGGTCGCCGAAGGCTACGCCCGTCAGGCCGCCCTGCCGGGTCCCGTGTCCGCCGCGGCCGCGATCCGGTGGCCCGCGCGGCTCTTCCCGCGGGTGCTCCGCGGCGGCGCTTACTACGACGAGCCGACCGAGTGCCGAAGTGCCGCCCGCCGAGGCTCGCGGGACGCCGGTGGCGACGCCAAGAATCCGGACTGGAAAGACGTCGACCCGAACTTCCCCAAGAGCCCCTGGTGGTACACCGAGGAGCCGGCCCTGGGCGTGGGCATGCGGCTGGTGAGGCCCTTCGAAGCGCCCGCGTGGCCTGAGCGGCTCGTGTGGTGGGAGGCCGACGTGGAGAGCATCACGAACGACGTGGCCAGTCGGCTCGAAGAGGGCCGCGGTTCGCAGGGGATCGTCGACCCCGCGTTGCCGGCCGACCTGAAGAAACAGGGAATCTCGCCGTGATGACAAGGGCAGCGTTTGACACCGTCGCGGGACGTTCGCCGGTCGCGACCGGCGGCCGCCGCACCGCCACCGGTCGCATCGCCACGACGGCATGTCTGGCGGCATGGGCCATGCTGGCCGCGGCCGCGGCCGCGGGCGACTGGCCGGACTGGCGTGGGCCGATGCAGGATCGCCACTACGAGGGGCCACCGCTGGTCACCTCGTTCGATCCGGAATCAGGCGAAAACATTATCTGGAAACACGACGAGGGGGGCATTTCCACGCCGGTGGTCATGGCCGGCCGGCTGTTCACGCTCGTGCGTCACAAGCCGGGCACCGTCGAGGAGGGAGAAAAGGTGATCTGCCTCGACGCCGGCACCGGCAAGAAGCTTTGGGAGAACGTCTTCAACGTCTATCTTTCCGACGTGCCCGCGGAGCGGGTCGGCTGGTCTGCGGTGGTCGCCGATCCCGCCACCGGCACCGTCTTCGCGCACGGCGTCTGCGGCGTGTTCACGGCCATCGAGGCAGAGACGGGCCGCACGAAGTGGCGGCGCAGCCTGCACGAGGAGTTCGGCTTCCTCTCCACCTACGGCGGCCGCACGAACGTCCCGGTCGTTTTCGAGGACCTGGTGATCGCCAGCGCCGTCGTCACCGGCTGGGGTGACACGGCCCGACCCGCCCACCGGTTTCTGGGCTTGGAAAAGGATTCGGGCCGGGTCCACTGGATGAACGGCACCAAGGAGCTGCCCGAGGACACCACCTACAGCACGCCGGTCGTGGCGGTGCTCGGTGGCCAGGCGGCTCTGGTGTTTGGATCGAGCGACGGCAGCATCTGGAACTTCCAGCCCCGCACCGGCCGCGCGGTCTGGAACTTCCGGCTCTCCCGCCGTGGCATCAATGCCTCGCCGCTGATCGACGGTGAGACCGTCTTCGCGGCACAGGCCGAGGAGAATCTCGACAACACGTCGATGGGCTCCGCGAGTGCCTTCCGCGGCAGCGGCCGTGGCGACATCACCGACACCAACGTCCTCTGGCAGAAGAAGGGGGTGATGGCCGGTCGGGCCATGCCCGTCCGCCTCGGCGACCGGGTCTATTTTGTCGACGATGGCGGCAAGATCTACGCCTTCGACGCGGCCACGGGCGGCCCGGCGGGCCGGCCGCAGAAACTGCTCGGCACCATCGTCCGCGGCAGCCCCCTCGTGGCCGACGGCAAGCTCTTCGTCTGCTCGACGAGTGGTTTCCACGTGGTCGAGCCGACCGCGCAGGGCCTGTCGTTTGTGCACCGGATGCGGCTCGACGAGGAAGACGAGGTGACCGCCTCGCCGATCGCCGTCGACGGGCTGCTCTACCTCGTCACCGGTGCCCGCATCTACTGCCTCGGCAAGCTGCCCGCCGCGGCGGCCTCGACGCCGGGCCCGACCCGCACTGCGGAGGTGGCCGCCACCACCGCCGGCCCCGCCGGCCCGCCCGCCTGGCTGCAGGTGGTACCGGCGGAGGCGCACGTCGCGGCTGGAGCGACGCTCCCGCTGCAGGTGTGTCTGTTCGACGCCCAGGGACGGTTCGTGAAGGAATCGCCGGCAGAGTTCTCGACCACCGCCGGCACCGTGACTGCCGACGGCATGTTCACGGCTACCGCCGGCCACTCGGCTGCGGTTGTGACGGCCAAGGCCGGTGGTCTGGAGGGGCGGGCCCGAATCCGCGCGATGCCACCGCTGCCCTGGACCTTCGACTTCGAGGACACGCCGCTGGCGGCCGACCCCAAGACGGGTATCGTCAAAGGCGAGCCACCACTGCCCTGGATCGGGATGCGATACCGGCACGTGATCCGGCAGGTGGACGGCTCCCAGTGCCTGGTCAAGGTGACGACCATCCCGAAGGGCACGCGCAGCCAGGGCTGGATCGGCCCGATCGAGCTGCGGGACTATCGCATCCGTGCCGACCTCCGCGCGGCCGAGAGCGGCGTCGGCAAACCGGTCGACCCCGCCACGCCCGCCGGCGACAGCGACGCCGACGCCTTCGCCAAGGCGTTCGGCACGCCGGCCGCCCTGGAGAAGGCGCGCATGCCCGACATGGGGCTGATCGCCCAGCGGTACACGCTCGATCTGATGGGGGCGGCCCAGCAGCTGCAGGTCCGCTCCTGGCCCCCGCAGGTGGCCACCCACTTCTCCAAGACGATCCCGTTCCCGTGGGAGGCAGGCCGCTGGTACACGATGACCTTCGAGGCCCGGGGCCGGGACGGTGACGTGCTGCTCCGGGGCAAGGTCTGGCCGCGGGGTGAGCCCGAACCGGAGGCCTGGACGATCGAGGCGGTCCACGCGTCCGGCAACCTGCAGGGCAGTCCGGGCTTCTTCGGCAACTCGAAGGATTCCGAGATCTTCATCGACAATGTCTGCGTGGAGGCCCTGCCATGAGTCCGATTCACGCCATCCTCGCTCTGCTGGGCGTCGCCGCGACCGCCTCGGCGGCCGAATGGAACCAGTGGGGCGGGTCGCCCCACCGCAACAACACCCCCGCGGCCGCCGGCCTGCCGGTGGAATGGTCACCCGGCGACTTCGACCAGGACACCGGCGCGTGGCGTCCCGAGACAAGCCAGAACGTGCTCTGGGTCGCAGCGCTCGGCAGCCAGTCCTACGGCAACCCGGTGGTGGCCGATGGCAAGGTGTTCGTCGGCACGAACAACGGCAAGGGCTGGCTGAAGCGGTATCCCCCCGCCACCGACCTGGGCTGCCTGCTGGCCTTCACCCTGGCCGACGGCTCGTTCCTCTGGCAGGACTCGAGCGAGAAGCTGCCCACCGGCCGCGTGCACGACTGGCCGCTGCAGGGGATCTGCTGCGCGCCGCTCGTGGAGGGAGACCGGCTCTGGTACGTGACCAGCCGCGGCGAGGTGAAGTGCCTCGACACGGCGGGCTTCCGCGACGGCGAAAACGACGGACCTTTCACCGGCGAGAAAGCGATCGCCGTCGACGAGGCGGACGTGGTCTGGGCGCTCGATATGATGAAGGAGCTCGGTGTCTCGCAGCACAACATGTGCTCCTGCAGCGTCACGGCGGCCGGCGACCTCTTGTTCGTGAACACGAGCAACGGGGTGGATGAAGGCCACTTGAACCTCCCCAATCCCGCCGCCCCGAGCTTCCTGTGCCTCGACAAGCGGAACGGCAAGGTTCTCTGGGCCGACGCCACGCCCGGCGCGAACGTCCTGCATGGTCAGTGGTCGAGCCCCGCCTACGCGGAACTCGGCGGCGTGCCCCAGGTGATCTTCGGCGGCGGCGACGGCTGGCTCTATGCCTTCGACGCCCGCGGGGAGCAGGGCAAGGCAAAGTTGCTCTGGGAGTTCGATTGCAACCCCAAGACCTCGAAGTACACGCTCGGCGGTCGTGCCGACCGTAACCACATCATCGGCACGCCGGTGATCCACGACGGACTCGTCTACGTGGCGGTCGGCGAGGACCCCGAGCACGGCGAGGGCGTCGGGCACCTGTGGTGCATCGATCCGACGAAGCGGGGCGACGTGTCGAGTGAGCTGGCCCTCAGCCTCAAGGAGCCGGGCACGCCGCTGCCCCGGCGCCGCATCCAGGCGGTGATTGCGGAAGATGGCGAGGTGGCCCGCCCCAATCCGAACTCAGCCGCAAAGTGGCACTATCAGGGCCTGGACGCCAACGGGGACGGCAAGCCTTCCTTCGAAGAGACGATGCATCGCACCTGCGGCACCGTGGCCATCAAGGACGGCCTGCTGTTCGTGGCCGACTTCAGCGGCCTGTTCCACTGCCTCGACATCAAGACGGGCAAGCCACTCTGGACGCACGACATGCTGGCCGCCAGCTGGGGCTCCCCTCTGCTGGCCGATGGCAAGGTCTACATCGGTGACGAGGACGGCGACATCACTATCTTCTCGCTCGGACCGAAAAAGGAGATCCTGGCCGAGATCAACATGGGCAACAGCGTCTACTCCACGCCGATCGCCATCGGTGACACGCTCTACATCGCCAACAAGAGCCATCTGTTCGCGATCAAGGAGGGGGCGGAACCGCTCCAGAAGTGATGCGTTGCCGTGCCGCTGCCCTGGCCGTGGCTCCGATAGCGCTGGCGATCTCTTCCGGCTCGTTGCCGACTGTCGCCGCCACTCCTGGCTCGCCCCGGGGGCCTCGAGCGGCCCCACAAGGCGGCGGAGAAGGCGGGGGCGACGATCATCCACCTCACGCCACCCCTCTACGGCGGGCCGCCCGGGAAGCGGGGGCCGACCGGGGAGGCCGACTACGACGCGGTGCTGTCGGCCTTCTCCGAGTGGCTGCGCTCCAAACGGACCGCAGGCTGGCTCGTGATCGACGTGCATGGCCCCATGAAGCTGGCCCTCGAGGGACGCCGGAAGACCGAGCCGGCCTTCACCTTCGCCGGCGACTGCGTGCATCCCCATGCCGAGGGCCACTGGGCGATCGCCCGGGCCGTGATCGCCGGCCTCGGCGACGCGGATTCCGCGGCGGCCGTCGCTGTGCCCGAACGTCTCGCGGCCTTCCTGCCCGACGTCACGAAGCGGCTGGACATCCTCCGCGACGCTACCTTCCTGCCAGCGGCGACTTCACGTTCGACGGCCTCGTCGCGAAACCGGGTCGCGTGAGCGTGCTGTACAACGGGGTGGCCATCCACTCCGACACCTCGATCAAGGGGAGCACGCAGTGGCACGTGCCGCCCGCCTATGCGGCCCACGCCAACGCGCCGCCGCCGCACCTGCAGGACCACGGCAACCCCGTGCAGTTCCAGAACATCTGGATCCGGCCGCTCGAGCCCGTGCCTGGGCGACCCTAATCGGAGATCGAGGCACGGATCTCGATGAGTTCCTCGGCCGGCGGTCGGTCACCCCGGTCAGGGCGTCCGGCCCGGCGATACCAATAACCGGCGTTGGCGTCGTCCCCCTCGATCCTGTGCAGCACCGCGTGGATCCAGCATGCGGTCGGATCGGCCTCGTCGGCCTGCACGATCGCGTGGGCCTCCTGCCAGTCGCCAGCCAGGGCCGCGTCGACGGCGGCACGCAGCCGGGTGCCGGTCATGGCCGAGGGCCGGCCTCGGCCGCGGTGGCAGCCAGACGGATCACCTCGGCAGTGACGGCCACCCGTTCCGCGGCCTTCGGTTCCGTGGCCCGCCAGCCGGCGGCCAGCCAGCCGTCCTTGCGGGCCACGAGCTGCTCCAGCGGCAGCGGTCCAGCCGCCTGCAGGTCGCCGGGGAGCTCGAGCGCCGGAATCTCGATCGACTCCCCGAACACCTTGTTGAACCGCTTCTGCAGGATGCCCCGCAGCGACGTCTGCTGCACCGAGAGCTTCTTGCCGCCCCCGGGTACGAAGTCGGGCGGGTAGATCTGCACGTCCCCGTCGCGAACGAGCCGCACCCTGCCCACCTCGGACTCGACGCGATACGACGCCCAGACGTCCATGGCGTCGAACTCGCGGTCACCCGAGGTGTAGCTCGTGCCGCGGATCATGAGCTTGAAGGAACCATCGCCCACCGTCAGCTCGACCGGCTTCCGCTTGGCAAACGTGATCGACCACGGCGGCTGGTCGGCGTCGCTCGTGAGCGCGTCCGGGATCTTCTGGCCGGACTTCTCGAGCTGCGCCTCAAGCGCCTCCTTGGTGACGGTCCGGCCGGCGAGTTCCTGCTCCGCCAGGTTGTTGAAGAACGACTGGTGCAGCCGCGCGGCCAGCACGGCGTCCGCGTCGACGACGGGCGGTGGACTGAAGGCGGCGACCTGGTCGGGGAGCGACTTGCGGGCCGTGGCATAGAGCCGCGAGTCGTCGCTCTGGATGTGGAGC
>VGYP01000103.1 GCA_016872955.1 Planctomycetota bacterium | reverse complement strand
TCCCGATGACGAGAAGACGGTCGGGCTCGTGATGCAGGTGGTGAATGGCCTCAAGCGGTTGCCCGATGGCGGCAAGGTCGCCGCCGAGACGCTCGCGACATGCGGTCCCACCTTGGCCCGCAGCGGCAACCCGTAGATCAAATAACTCGGCGAGATGGTCGCGGCCAAGCTGCGACTGCTGTCGCTCGTCGGCTCGCCCCTGCCGGTCACGGGGGAACCGATCGATGGCACGCCCTTCGACCTCAAGTCGCGGGCCGGCAAGGTCGTGCTCATCGACTTCTGGGCCACCTGGTGCGGTCCCTGCATCGCCGAGATCCCCCACGTGATCGAGCAGTACGAGAAGTACCACGATAAGGGGTTCGAGGTGATCGGCATCAGCCTGGACCGGGATCGGGGTGACAAGACGGCCAAGGATCAGGTCGTCGAAGCGGTGACCCGGCACAAGATCCCCTGGCCGATCCTGGTCGACGGTGTCAGACTCGCCAAGGAGTACGGCATCACGGGCATTCCGCAGATGATCCTGATCGGCCGCGATGGCAACGTGATGACGCTCGACGCCCGCGGCGACAAGCTCGTCGAGCAGCTCGCGGACCTGTTCTAAGGATGCCGGCTGAGCCCCCGTGCTGACGCGGGGAACCCGCCGCCTTCAAGCGGTGCCGCGGCCCGCCCACCGTGCCCGCGGCCGCCCGAAACGGCTTTGCCTTCCGGCACCTGCGGGATACACTTAGGCTCGTTGCCTCGGGTGATCCGGACGGGTCGCCGTTCCCCTCGACAGCTAGGAGAAGCCACGCCATGTCGGTCATGCTCACGGAGAAGGCGGCCAGCGAGGTCAAGAAGATCATCACCGAGCAACAGTACGGCCCGGAGACGGTGCTGCGGGTAGGCGTCGCGGGGGGTGGGTGCAGCGGTTTCAGCTACTCGCTCGGCTTCGACAACCAGGTCGATCCTGCCGCCGACACGATCAAGGAGCAGCACGGTGTGAAGGTGGTGGTCGACAAGAAGAGCGACCTGTTCCTCGACGGTACGACGCTCGATTTCCACGAGGGGATCGACAAGCGAGGCTTCACCTTCAACAATCCCAACGCCAAGAAGAGCTGCGGTTGCGGCAGTTCCTTCCAGGCCTGAACGGGCCGCAGCGTCGTGCAGGCTGATGGCGGGAGGGCCGGTGCAGCCGGCGGGGCACGTGACGGCGTCCGGCAAGGTGCATATCGTCGGAATCGGTGACGACGGCGTCGAGGGAATGACGGCCCAGGCGCGACGGCTGGTGGAAGAAGCCGACGTGCTGGTGGGTCCCGACTCCTGCGCGGTGGTCGTGCCCGCAGTGGTCCGCAGCCGCCTGCGGACGGTGGCCAGTCTCGAGGAACTCGTGGAGCGGATCGAAGCGGCGGCCGGCCAGCGGACCGTCGTGCTCGCCTCGGGCGACCCGCTTTTCTACGGCACGGCCCGCTACGTGTGCGGCCGGCTTGGCAAGGACCGCTTCGAGGTCGTGCCCCACGTCAGCAGCATGCAGCTGGCCTTCGCCCGCGTGAAGGAGTCGTGGGAGGAGGCTTTTCTGGCGAATCTCTCCGGCCAATCGATCGAGCGGGTGATCGACCGGATTCGGACCAGCGAGACGGCCGGGTTGTTCACGAGCGAGCAGTGGCCGCCCGCGGCCGTGGCCCGCGCCCTGCTCGACCACGGCATCGACACGTTTCAAGCCTATGTCTGCGAGAACCTCGGCTCCCCGGACGAACGGGTCACGCAGGGTGGGCTGGCGGAAATCGCCAAGGAATCGTTCGGGCCGCTCAATGTGATGATCCTGGTTCGCAAGGCGAAGGCCCCGGAGGCTCCGGGGCAGGCTGGCAGTCGGCTGTTCGGCAACGTGGACGAGTGCTTCCTGCAGACGCGGCCCAAGCGCGGGTTGCTGACGCCTGCCGAGGTCCGCTCGCTGGCGCTGGCGGAGCTCGGTCTCAAGCCCACGAGCGTGGTCTGGGACGTAGGGGCGGGGTCGGGGTCGGTGGGGCTCGAAGCCGGGCGGCTGGCCCGCGAGGGAAGGGTCTATGCGATCGAGATGGATTCCGACGACCATGCCCTGATCCTGGAGAACGCGCGTCGCTTTGGGGTGGGCAACCTGGAGGCGGTGCTGGGCCGGGCTCCCGAGGCCTGGGCCGAGTTACCGGCCCCCGACGCGATCTACGTGGGCGGCAGTGGTCGCGACGTGGCGATGCTCGTGGAGGGGGCCTGGAGCCGACTGCGGGTCGGCGGACGGTTGGTGACGGCCTGCAACTCGATCGAAAACCTCGCCGCCGTGCATGCTTTGCTGCGGGTCCGCTCGGCCGACGCCGCCTACTGGATGGTGAACGTCGCCCGCGGCTACGAGCAGATGGATCGGATCCGTTTTGAGGCCATCAACCCCGTATTTCTGATCGCGGGCACGAAATCGGGCGGATGACGGTCGGCGGCCTCCGCCGTCACCCGCGCTCACCGGTGTCGCCCGACCAGCAGGCCCACGATGGACGCCCTCCCCGCCCCGCTTGACGTGATCGCCGTCGGCGCGCACCCGGACGACGTCGAGATCGGCTGCGGTGGCACGCTCGCCCTGCTCGCCGCGCAGGGGCATCGCGTCGGCATCGTCGATCTCACCGATGGCGAGCCGACGCCACGGTCGAGCGGTCCGGCGGAGCGGCTGGCGGAGGCGGCCGCGGCCGCCCGTGTGTTGGGCGTGTTGCACCGGGAGACGCTCGCCTTTCCGAATCGTCGCCTGTTCGACGGTTTCGAGGTCCGCGTCGAGCTAGCGAAGGTGTTTCGGCGCTGGCGTCCGCGGCTGGTCCTCGGGCTGGCCGACAGGACGCCGCTGGCGTCTCCCGACCACGCCCAGGCCGTGGCGATCACCGAGGCGGCCGTGTTCTACGCGCGGCTGACGAAATGGGACGACACCTTCGCGGGGCTGCCGGTGCACACGGTGCCGCACCTGTGGGGATATTTTCTGTTTGCCGGCGTGCCGGGCGTGCCGCACGGGCATCATCCGCTCGTGGTCGACATCGCAGGACATCTGGAGACGAAGGTGGCCGCGATCGGCTGCTACCGCAGCCAGTTTCCGCCCGAGAAGGCCCACGTCTTCCCGCGGGTGAGGGCGATGGCCGAGACGGCGGGACTGATGGCCGGCTGTGCGGCCGGGGAATTGCTCGTCGGCAGCCGGATGCCGGCGACGTCCGAGCCGCTGCGCATGCTCTTCCCTCCGCGGGCCGAAGACCGGAGGGGCTGACGATCGTGATGCCGCTCGCAGCGACCTCGACCGAGGCCCCCATCGCGAGTCGTCACGTAGTTAGGCCGGCGCGTCGTCTCGGTCCCGTGTGGCTGGCGGTCTCCCTGGGCTTCCTCGCGCGGCTCGGGGTGACGGCCGAGGTGGTGATCGAGCCACCCTGGGAGTGGCAGGTGATCTAGCGACGCGACGCCGCGTCGGCCGACGTGCCGGTGCGGATCCGGCTCGTGCCACCTCCGTAGGGCGACGTGCTGGTGGAGGGGCGGCTCGTGATCGCCTCGGATGGAGCCGCCCCGGCGGCCGACGCTGGCGGGTAGCGCCGGCTCGCCGCGACCCGCGACGGTGACACCCGGAGCGGCACGATCTCCGTGCCTGGACCTATGACGGTGCGGCGTGGCGGGTCGCCGATGATCCCCAGCCGGGGGCAAGCGGTTCGGGGGGCAGCTTCATGCCGTCGCTGGGCGACCTGCTCGTGGCGGCGTTCGACGCGCCAGTGGGGTTCGTGGCCTGCGGCATCCGCGCGTCGAGCGTTCGCGAATGGCTGCCCGCGGACGTGCCCTTCGCGAATCCGCCCACGATCGAAGCCCGCTTCCGACGTCGGCAGGATGGCTCGTGGGAGAGCGACGGCGCGGCCGACGGCATGCTCGTCACCCGCCTGCAGTCGCTCGGTCCGCGCGGATGCAGGGCGGTCCTCTGGCACCGGGGGGAGAGCGATGCCAACCAGTCCGATCCCGGGCGGACGCTGCTGGGTGACCGCTATCGTGCCTTCCTGAAGACGCTGATCGTACGCAGTCGCCGCGACATCGGCTGGGACACCCCCTGGATGGTCGCCCAGGCGAGTTATCACGTGCCGGGCGACGAGGGCTCCGACGACATCCGCGCCGCTCAGGCGGCCGTGGCTGCCGATGGTATCGCGTTGTCCGGCCCCGACAGCGACGCCCTCAAGGGCGGCCTCCGTGAAGCGGGAGGCAAGGGGGGGCACTTCAGCGGCCCCGGTCTCTCAGCCCATGCGGGAGCATGGGCCGAGAGACTCATCCCCCGAATGCTCGACGCAGGGCCCGTCTGGTGAGGGCCCGCACCGAGCGGCGCCGCGCCGGGCCGCCCACGGCAAGGACAACAGCGGAACCAACGATCGACAGCGTCCGAGGCTCGGGCACCGGGGCGGTGAACGTGATTGCGACCACGCCGGAGCCGCCGACGGCTCCGGTGATGCCGGGGCCGGCAGATGCGGCCGATACGCCGCCGCATGTTTTCCTGAACCAGCGAGTCCTCCCAGTTGCTCTGGTTGATGAACTGCCGGAGCGCCTGGACGTAGTCCTTCTCCGGCGGATCGATCGCGGTGAGCCGACCGGCCATCGGCTCGATGCTCTTGCGATCACCGTCGAGCACCAGTGTTTCCGCTCACTCCGTCCGATGCCGGCGGCCACATCCTCGACGAACGCCTGCATCTCGGTCTTCAGGTTGTGAAGCTTCCGTGCAGTCATGCCAGGAAGCATGACTTCAAAACCGATCGGGCTCAAGAGCAGCTAACGTAGGAGTCCTAGTACGGCGGAATGAAGTACGAGGAAGCCGAGAGGCTGAAGCAGCTTGAGGATGAGAACAAGCGGCTAAAGACCTTGGTGGCAGATCTTTCCCTCGATAACCAGATGCTCAAGCACCTCTCAGAGGGTAACTGGTAAGCCCTTCCCGGAAGCGAGCGGCGGTCGTCGAGCTTCACACGCAGTTCGGCGTCTCCGAGCGACGGGCATGCACGGTGGTGGATCAGCCGCGCAGCCGTCAGCGATTCGAGGCCAACTCCCGCACGGACGAGACGCTGCTGGTGAACCGGATGCTGCAGTCGGCGAAGGCGAAGCCATGGGATGGGTCTCGCCAGATCGGCTGGCTGCTTCGAACAGAAGGATGGCGTGCTGGGTTGTCTCGAGTATTTCGCCTGTGGCAACGGGAGGGGTCAACAGCGGCTGTAAAGAAGCGGAAAAGGCGTCGTCTGAGCTCGACTGTGAATGGAGGCCATCGGCGACGGGCTGAGGCACCGAATGACGTCTGGTGCTGGGACTTCGTCTTCGACGGGACGGTGAGTGGCAGCCAACTCGAGTGGCTGTCGGTCGTGGATGAGTACACCCGTATGTGCTTGGCCCTGTAGGTCGACCGGGGCATCACGAGCGAGAGCGTGATCGACACGCTCTCCGAGCTGTTCGCGATGCATGGTGTGCCGAGGCACATCCGCAGCGACAACGGGCCCGACGACGGCCGTGGCACATCGAACGCACCTGCTCTAAGGGTCGAACTGGGTGAGAAAAAGTGTTGCCAAGGCCATTTTTGGAGTGTAATGATTCTTCCGTTGGGGCTTGAACGGGGGCTAGAACAGGAAGCATGGCGTCACCCTCTGCAAGGTCTGACGGCCGGTCTCTTTGCATCGGCGTCGTCTGGTACTGCGGCACGATCGTCACAAAAGTGTCTCAATGGCATCTACCAAGCGGCGGAGCGGGCCGGGAATGTGACGGTCCGCCACTTCGACGCACTTGCGGCCAACTTTTCGAAGGATGTCGTCCAGCCGCTCCGGGAGTGGCGGGTCGACGGTGTAACTGTGCGGATGGTCAACTGGGGCCGCTTGAAGCGACTGCGGCGGGGACTAGCCGGCGTGCCGATCGTCGCCACCCGGTGTTCGTCTGTCCGCGGTTCGGTCTCGATGTCCGGATCGCCGCCGAGAAGAAACGGCTCGAGGCCATCATGACCCGGGGGCCTCACCGGTCTGGCGAAGCCGGTCGGCTTGGTCACGGTCGAGACCGAGGCCCCCCGGTTCCTCCAGGGCTGGTGTCAGCGGCTGGGCTACCGCGCGCCCGAAGACGTGCAGATCATCGGCATCGACGACGAGAACGAGTGCCTGGCATGCGAGCCTCACCTGACCAGCATGGCCATGCCAAACAAGCGGATCGGCCGCACGGCGGTCGAAACACTCCTGGACAGGTTGCGGAGAGACGAGCCGCCGGCGATCGTCCGCGTGCCTGGGGCGGCGGTCATTCCCCGGGGCTTACGCAATCGTTTTTCAGAGGTCATTCAGCGCGCTTGGCCTCGTCCTGGAGATGCGGACGGCCGCGGTAGAGCAGGGCGATCGGCACGAAGGCGACCGCGGCGGCCAGCATGCAGCCGGTCCAGAACCGGTAGTACGCCGCCCCCTCGAGCGTGACGAGGCCGCCGATGGTCGTCTCGCCGTCGATCCGCGTCGCGGGGGCCTGGCCGCGGGCCGCGTCCACCTGCCGCCGCCCCGCCTCGCCCTCCAGTTCGATCAGCCGCCGCTCCCGCCAGGTCAGCGGTTTGTTCGCCAGACGGGCCGCTTCCACGGGATCGGCCCGCACCGCCGCCGCCGCCAGCACGACGTCGTCGGCGGTGAACGGCGCGCCATCCGGCCCGTCAGCCACCAGCCGGTAGCGGTCGCGGGTGATCCGCCGATAGCGAAGCGGTCGGCCGTGCGAGTCCGTGGTCCCGACGATCAGCGAAGCCCCCTCGGCATCGGCCGGAATCTCCTTAGCGGCGTCGTCGGTCGTCGAAGCGAAGAAGGCCGCATCGATCGCCGCCTTGGCGGCGGCGAGCGGCCCGTCCTCCGGCGTCTGGACGCCCAGGAGTCCCGCGAACCGATTGAAAGAGAGCGTCACGTCGTCGGCCGTGCCGCAGACGCCGTCTCCCCCCGCCAGCCGGATCTCGCGGACGGCCTCGTCCTCAGGCCGCTTGAGCCACTCGGCCCGAGGCACCGCGTCGGCGACCGCCAGCCGGTTCCCCCCCGCGCTCGGCACGCCGTCGGGGGGCGTTGGCTCGAACTCCGCCGCCTGGGCCACGATCTCGGCGCTGCCGCGGACCTGGATCCAGTGGTTGACGGCCGCGGTCACGTAGTTGCCCAGCGACACCGACAGCAGCCAGACCGCCATGATCACCGACTTCATGGTCTTGGGCGCCTGCGCGTAGGAGAACTCGAGGCCGGTGATGGAGACCATGATCTCGGCGGCCGTGACGACCACGTAGGCGAGGAACTGCCAGGCCACGCTCGGCCGCGCTCCCTGGTCGATCCAGCCCTGCACGACCGCAGAGAGACCAAACCCGGCCGCCATCGCGAACAGGCCCATGCCGATCTTGCGCAGGGGCGTGAGCGGAAAGACGCGGTCGAGCGCCGGATAGACCACGAGTTGAAACAGCGGAATCATCGCCATCACGAGGATCGGGTTGAGCACCTGGATCTGCGAGGGGAGCCAGTCGAAGCCGAGCCAGCGGAGGTTCATGTCCTCCGCCTGCAGCACCCAGGCGGAACTCGTCTGGTCGAACAGCGCCCAGAACACGGCGATGCACAGGTAGACGAGCGAGAGCCGCAGGATCGTCAGGATGCCGTCGCGGCTGAACACCTGCCGTAGAAAGGCGGCGCCGCCCGGGGGCACGTGGATGTAGCGGTTGCGACCGAGCCAGAAGGTGAGGGTGGCGATCGCCATCAGCACGCCCGGCACGCCGAAGGCGACGTGCGGGCCGTACCACTCGAGCAGCCAGGGCGTGAGGATCGTCGAGATCGTGGAGCCGAAGTTGATGGAAAAGTAGAACCACTGATAGACCAGTTCCATCAGGTGCTGGTTGCGGTGGCCGAACTGGTCGCCGACGTGGGCCGAGACGCAGGGCTTGATGCCACCCGAGCCGAGGGCGATCAGGAACAGGCCCGCCCACATCCAGCCTGCCGGCGACAGCCCGCCGCTGCCCATCAGCGCCAGGGCGAGGTGGCCGAGGCAGTAGAGCACCGAGACTTGGATGATGATCCGGTACTTGCCGGTCAGGGCATCGGAGACGATCGCTCCCACGATCGGGAAGAAGTAGACCCATGACGAGAAAGTGTGGTAGTGCTCCTGGGCCTCGGCCTTGCTCATGGCGGGCAGCGCCGTGTCGGAAAGCAGCGACAGGTAGCGGACCATGAAGATCGTGAGGATCGTCCGCATGCCGTAGTAGCTGAACCGCTCGGCCGCCTCGTTGCCGATGATGTAGGGGATGCCCGGCGGCAAGCCCGCGGTGTCGGCCGGCGTGGTTCGGTAAATGCTCATCGGGCGGCATGGTAGCAGTCGGTGGTCGGTATGCTGAGGCGGTCTGCGAGAAGGACGTTCCCCCGAGCCAAGGCTCTGCGCCTCATGGTCCACGACGATCACTACGATGCGGTCATCGTCGGGGCCGGGATCGCGGGGCTGTGCGCCGCACGTGCCCTCGCCGCGGCGGGCCGCCGCGTGATCCTGCTCGACAAGGGCCGCGGTGTCGGCGGCCGGATGGCCACCCGCCGGCTCGGCTCGGCCGTCTGTGATCACGGGGCGCAGTTCTTCACCGTCCGAGGCAGGGCCTTCGGGGCGATCGTGGCCGAGACGTACGAGGCCGGTAGCGCGGTCGAGTGGTGCCGCGGATTTCTGCACGACGGGTCGAAGCGCCTGGCCACGGGGGACGGTCACCCACGCTGGCGGGGCGCCCGCGGTATGACCGATCTGCCGAAGCACCTGTCCGGCTCGCTGGCCGCCGTGGGGGTCGTCGTGCGCACGGCCGCCGAGGTCGTCTCGGTGACCGCCGCGGCCGGGCGGGCGCTCGTCCGCCTCGAGGACGGCGAGACGTTCGTCGCGGCCGGTGCGATCCTGACCGCGCCGGTTCCGCAGTCGCTCGAACTGCTCGCCGCCGGCGGCCTGACCGGGGCGGCGGGTCCGCCGGCCGAGCCTGCCGCCTTCGCGTCGCTCGCGGCCGTCGGCTATGACCCCTGCTTCTCGCTCCTGTTGGTGTTGCACCGGCCCAGCCGCGTGCCGCCCCCCGGCGGCATGCAGTTCGACGCCTCGGCCGGTGGGCCGATCGCCTGGATCGCCGACAACGAGCGCAAGGGCATCTCGGCCGTGCCGGCGCTCACGATTCATGCCGACGGCCCCTTCAGTCGCCGCCAGTTCGACGCACTGCCAGAGGAGGTGACGGCACAGCTCATCGAGCATGCCCGGCCGTGGATCGACGGCGACCCCACGCTGGCCGTGGTCGAGACGTCACTGCACCGCTGGAAGTTCGCGACGCCCACGACGACCCT
>VGYP01000102.1 GCA_016872955.1 Planctomycetota bacterium | reverse complement strand
GATCGGCCGTCGCACCGCGGAGCTCTTCCATGAGCCAGCGGTTGACGTCGGTGAGCGTGGCGCGGGAGAGCGTGCCACCCTGCTGGTAGATCCGCACCGCCAACGTGCCGCCGGCGGCGTGGAACAGGCGGAGCGTGCGGTCGAAGCCTGTCGCGTCGGCCGCCACGTCGGCGGCGCGACAGCAGAGGAGCAGCGGCCGGCGCCGGATCTCCTCGAGCCGGGCGAAGAGACCCTCGTCGATCGGAAACCGACCGCCCAGGGAGATCGCGCCGGCGAAGGATTCGGGATGACGACACGCGGCCCGCAGGGCCTCGGTGCCACCGCCGGCGTGGCCGATCAGCCAGACGCGCCGCAGGTGGATCGAGAGCCGGTCGCGAACGCGGTCGATCGCCCGCCACATCGCGGCGCCGCCCCGCGCAGGCTGCACCGCCACGTAGTTCCGCAGGCTCAGCCGCATCATCGCGCGGCCCAGATCGAAGCGGCCCGGCCGATCGGTGAGCCAGACCAAGAGCGGGTAGTCGTAGCCCGGCTCGTAGCCCTGGGGAACGAACACGCGGGCTTCGCCCGTCCAGTCGGCCGCCGAGGAAAGCGGCCGCGACACCGCGTGCTGCACGACGGGAAGGCTGCGGCTCATGGGAGGGACTCCGATGCGGCGCGGACGGGAGCGACGCGGGGTTGTAGCGGACGCCCCCGCGGCCGAACAACGCCAGCCGCGGCCCGCCCTGGCGGTCTCGGCAAGCCGGGAAAGCCGCGAAACAAGGGCGGCCTCCGACCGGGCATGCTGGGCCGGACGTGCCGCCTCGCGGCGGCCGCGGCGATCCGGTTCCACCGCCCCGACCGCGGCCGCCCGCGACGCCGCCGCAGCGGTGCCGCTCAGCCGCCGGCCGTCAACCGGTCCATCGCGGCGACGAGTTCCTTGACCGCCGCCACGCTCTTGTCGAGCGCCGCCCGCTCGTCGGGCAGCAGGTCGAGCTCGATCACCCGCTCCACGCCGCCGCTGCCGAGGATCACCGGCACCCCGACGAAGAAGCCCCCCACGCCGTACTCACGGCCGCAGTAGGCCGCCACCGGCACCAGCCGCTTCTTGTCGCGCACGATCGCCTCGACCATCTGCGTCGTGGCGGCCGCTGGCGCGTAGTAGGCGCTGCCGGTCTTGAGGAGACCGACGATTTCGGCCCCGCCCGTCCGCGTGCGGTCGACGATCTCGGCCAGTCGCTGCCGGCCGATCAACTGCGTGACGGGAATGCCGCCCACGCTCGTGCAACTGGGAATCGGCACCATCGTGTCACCGTGACCGCCGAGCAGCATCGCGGCGATGTCCTCCACGCTGACGCCAAGCTCCATGGCGAGAAACGCCCGGTAGCGGGCGGTGTCGAGGATGCCCGCCTGCCCCATCACGCGGGCGGCTGGAAATCCGGTCACCTGGAATGTCCGCTGCACCATGGCGTCGAGCGGATTGGAGACCACGATCACGATCGCTTCGGGACTCGTGTCGCGGATCTTCGCCGCCACGTCGCCCACGATCTTCGCATTGGTGGAGAGCAGGTCGTCTCGGCTCATGCCCGGCTTGCGGGCGATGCCGGCCGTGACCACCACCACGTCGCTGCCGGCGGTGTCGGCCCAGTCGGTGGTGCCGGTGAGTCGCGCGTCGAAGCCCACGATCGGCGACGCCTGGAAGAGATCGAGCGCCTTGCCGGCCGGCATCCCCTCGGTCGCCGGGATGTCCAGCAGTACGACGTCCCCGAGTTCGGCCGCAGCGGACCAGTGGGCGGTGGTAGCGCCGACGTTGCCGGCTCCGATGATCGAGATCTTCGCGCGTCGCATGCGGGACTCCGGGGGAAAGGTGGGCGCGGGACGGGAAAGCGGGGAGAATCGGAGATCACTGAGCAAGTCTGCCGCCCCTGGCTACTCGCCGGGCAGGTCGATCCGCGCGGGCAGTTCCGCGCGAGCGCGTCGGATCGCGCGATTGGCCGACCAGTTCCCGTACAGGATGCCCAGCCCCAGGATGGCGAGCAGCCCGACGGCGGCGGCGATCCCCAGCACCATGGACAGCCCCCGCTGGCCCGTGGCCATCGGCTGCACCCACTCGACCCGCGGACCGACGACGAGCATCGTCTGCCGCTCACCCGCCTCGGCATCGATTCCGCTGACGCCCTCGAGCATGGCCTCGAAGAAATAGGCGTATCGCTTGAAGGCGAATCCCGACACCCGGACCGTCTCGTTGATCCGGTCGCCGGTCGGCATGCCGGCAGAAAGGTCCCGGACGCAGCAGACGATCGGAAAGAAGTTCTGCTTCTTGCCGTCCACCACCAGCGGCGGAGTCGACGGAAACACGATCAGCTCCCAGTAGTGGTCCCGACCGAGCTGCTCGCGACGAAAGGCATCGTCGACCGGCACCCGCGTGGCCCGCAGCGCCGCTCCCTCGATCATGACCCCGTCACCACGGTGCTCGGGGAGCCACTTCGCGGCCGGGTTGATCAGCGTCAGGATGTCGGTGGGCGCGGCGGCGGCGGCGATCGAGGCCGCATCGGTCCGACCGGCCGCGGCGAGCAGGGCGTAAAAGCCGGCCGTGTCGCCGCGGACCAGCTTCTGCCCATCGACGACCGTGTCGAAGAGGCCGTAGTCGAAGCCGAGCTTCCCCAGCGGCGTGCCCGGAAACCAGGAGACGCCCGCGGCTGCGAGCGTGAGCCCGGGCCGGGCGGCCGGCCAGGCCTCGGCGGCGGGCGGATGACCGGCCGGCGTGGGCGCGGCCTGCGTCGAGATCGGCAGCCCGACCGCGGCGGCCGGCTCGTCGATCACCTGCCAGCGCGGCCAGGCCTTCGGCGCCGAGACCGTGAGCACGTCGACCACCAGTCCGCGATCGTCGACCAGCCGCACCACGTCGTAGGAGCCGCGGCCCAGCCGCTCGGCCAACTCCGCCGGCAGCGTGCGGGCCGCGACGAACGTCGCCCGGCCGCGAACCGCCAGGAGCTCGTCGGCGACCGCGACGGCGTCGTCGGCGGCCGGCACGGGCCGGGCCGCCTTCGCCCAGCCGGCCGCAAGATTCGCTGGCGCATCGAGCCGCTGCAGCACCTTGACGACGACGCCGTCGACGGCGTCGTCCCAGGCCACGGCCTCCTCGACCACGGCCCGCCGGGGCTGGTCGATCTCGCGAAGTTTCAGGAAGGACGCGACGTCGCCTGCGGCATCCTCCGCCAACGCCGGTCCGACCTCGGCGAGGCTTACCGCGAGCAGGGCCACAGCCCACGCCCACAGCCCCGGCCGCCTCCCCGTCACTCGCTCGCCGCTCATGCATCTGGCTCCTCGGCTGGCTCGTGGACCCGGGCCCGCTCCTCGACCGCCATCCGGCGGAGCGACTCGCCCACCGAGACCGGCTCGACGCCCGCCAGCACCGCATCGAGGCCCGGCGCCGAAGGCGACGGCGTGCGGACGCGGCCGGCGAGCAGAAAACCGATCGCGACCATCGTCACGAAGCCGAGCATCGTAACAACGCCGACCGCCCCGAGCGAGTGGCTCCAGTCCACACCGGAGGCCACCGGGGTGGCCGGGGGCTGGACCGGCGCACGGGCCAGGAGCAACGGCGCAACCCGCACGGTGTCGACCGCACGGTAGGCCATGTTCTTCAGGAAACAGCCGTCGACGACGACCGACTCGCGGATCGAGAGGCCCGTCGGCATACCGGCCGGCACCTCCAGGAAATGGACGGCCACGGGCGATGCGGGGCCGTCGGCAGGCTCGAGCCACCCCTGCCAATACTCCTCGATACCGTAGTCGTTCCGCGGAGCTGGGAGCCGCTCCAGCCGCCGCAGCGTGCCCCGCATCCGCACCGCCCGGCCTCGGAACGATGCCGGCTGCCCGAAGATCTCGGTGAACCCCACGTCCCGGGGTGGAGGCAAACGACGGCCGTCGTAGCCCCGCAGCGTGAGGCAGCTCTCGAGCCAGGCATCCTCGTCGGCTTTCCGGAAGAAGGTGGCGTCACGAACTTTGGCGAGCGACCGCGGCGACGCCGCCAACACTGCTTCGTCGGCCTGCGGCGGCTCGTCCGGACGCACGATCACGACCGCGTCGTCGGGCAGCGGGCCGGTGAGCTCGGCGAGTCGGGTGTCGACCTCGTCACGAGGCGGCGCCGAGGGCGACTCGGCCGGAGCGCGGGTGAACAACTCGACGGCCACCACGGCGACGATCGCCGGCGGCATGACCCACCAGAACAACGTGCGGTGCTCGGCCCGGGCCAGGAAGTTTCTCGGCCGACGCCGCGGAGAAGCGGTCTGGTCGGTGGCGGGAAAAGGAAACGGCGTCTCGTCGACTTCCGCCGCGGTCACGGCACGATCCGCCCATCGAGCGTTCCCGCCCCGGGCGCCTCCGCGTCAGCCAGCCGCTTCAGTCGCCTGCCCTCCCGCCACACGTAGGCTGCGAACGAGCCGGCCAGCGTGAAGGGCATCGCGAGCATCAACAGGATGCTGTAGAAGTAGCCGCGGGCCAGGTTGAGGCCGTCGGGGTCGGACGTGTTGACCGCGTCCTTGCAGGTGGGGCACCCCACCGCGTCGGCGGCCGCGAGCACGGCGACGACGGCGAGCACGGCGATCACGGGGCGGGCGGCGGTTCGCATACCCCGATTATAGCCCCGTCGCCACGGCTGCGGCCGGCGGAGCCGCCGCGGCGGGCAGGTGGTACAGCATGGCGTAGATCACCACTCCGGTCACCGACACGTAGAGCCAGATCGGCATCGTCACCCGGCCCAGACGGCGATGGGCGTCCCAGCGGCCCCGCCAGGCGAGAAAGAACATCCGCACCGCCAGCACTGGCACCGCCGCGGCCAACACCACATGCGTGGCGAGGATAACGTAATAGGGTAGCCGCAGCGACTCCGGCCCCGTATAGGTCCGGCTACCCTCCAGGGCGTGGTAGACGAGGTAGGAGACGAGGAAGACCGCCGACGTCGCGAAGGCCGCCAGCATCACGGCCCGATGGGCCCGCCACTGCCCGCGGCGGATGAGCACCCAGCCCGCGACCAGCAGCACCGCCGCCAGCGAGTTGAGCACCGCGTTGGTCGTGGCCAGCGGATGGATGCGGCCGGCGGCGGCCAAGAGGATGGGAGTCATGTCCCATCTCCCGTCGGTGCACCGGCTGCCTCGACGTCGTCGGCCCGCTCCGCGAGCACCTCGCGGATCAACTTCTTGAGCAACACCACCCGCTCCGCCTTGGTCAGCGAATAGCCGCCCCGCAAGCGGCCGTGGCGGTCGAAGACCACCCCTTTCTCCGCATGTGAGCCGACCTCGACGGGCAGGAGAAACCTGCCGTTACCCACCCGGATGATCTCGGCCATGTCGCCGGTCAGGAACTTCCAGCGACGGGCGTCGGCCTCGAAGCGTTCGGCGTAGCGCCGCAGCACCTCGGGTGTGTCGTTGTCCGGATCGCAGGTCAGGCTCACGACCATGAGGTCGGGATCATCGATCTCCCGCAAGATCTCGGCGATCGCCTGGTTCTCACGGAAGCAGGGGCCGGGGCAGTTGGCGAAGAACACGGCCCCCAGCCAGACCTTCCCGGCGAGCGACGCCGATGAGAAGGCGGCGCCGGTCTGGTCGGTAAGCGAGAAGGGGGCATCGGCATCGCGCGAGACGACCAACGTCTCGGCATCCACTTCCGGCTGGCCCACCACCACGGCGGGCGGCCGGCCACAGCCCCACGCCAGCGACGAGATCACGACCAGTAGCAGCGGGCCGCGCATGGCGTCCTCTCTCAGTGGGCCGCCGGCTCGGCACGGGCCTCGGCGGCCGCCTTCTCCAAGAGTGTCAAATCAGACGGCCGGGCCATGTGCAGGGCCCGCTCCTGCGACACCATCCGGTTCCGCATGCCGACGTCCGGAACCAGCATGATGACCAGGAACACCGCCATCATCGCGGCCGGGATCGTGAGCACATACTTCCAGTTGGCTTCCCACCAGACGTGCATGAAGAACAGCACGACCAGCATGGCCTTGGTGCAGGAGACGGCCATCATGAAGGCCCATCCCACCTCGGGCTGATCCTTCCACGGCCAGGCGGCCGAGTAGGTGAAGAACGACATCGTCGTCAGAAAGCAGAGCGCCAGAAAGACGGCGATGTATTTGCCGACGCCGCCGTGGGCATGATCGGCCGCGTGGACGTCGGGGGAAGCGTGGTCGGTCATGGCGGTGCCTCGGGAGAGCGGGGGGCGGCGAACGTCAGAACAGGTAGAGCAGCGGAAACAGAAAGATCCACACGAGATCGACGAAATGCCAGTAGAGGCCGGCGTTCTCGATCATGCCGGCATGCTTCGGCCCGAGCCGGTAGCCCAGGAGCACGGCGAACACGATCAGTCCCACGGCGACGTGCACCGCATGGAAGCCCGTCAGCAGGAAGTAGGTGCTCGCCCACATGCTGCCGCCGGGAATCACGATCGGCAGCCTCAGCCACGGAAAGGCGTCGTTGATGCCGTGGGCGTGGCTGCCGCCGTGCTCGCCCGCCCCGTCCGCCGGCAGCGGCGCGACCTGATCGGCCACCACGGCCATCTCGAAGGCACCCTGTGACGGCTCGACGACGATCTTCCGCACCTGGGCCAACGCGTCGCGGGCAGCCCGTTGCTCCGCCGACAGGCTTTCGGCCGGCGCAGCATCGAGTTCCTTGAGGCGGTCGATGACCGCCGGCTCGCCCAGCCGCGATCGGACGGCCGATCCGTAGTAGAGGTCGGGCCGTTCATAGACCAGACCGCGGGGCGCCCAGGGGTAGATGCCGTGTGAAAACTTGGCCTTGTACTCGTAGGCCTTCACGCCCAGAAACAGCGAGCCGAGCACGAAGGTGAGCACCATCCAGAGTTTGGCCAGCCCCGTCTTGTTGACCTTAGCGGCCTCGAGGGCCAGGACGACCGTCACGCTCGAACAGATGAGCACGAACGTGTTGAACGCCCCGATCGGCTCTGAGAGATGGACGTGATGCGGCTTCGGCCAGACGGCAGCCCCGAATCGCAGCACGATGTAGCTGCCCAGCAGGGCCGCGAAGAACATGATCTCCGTCGACAAAAAGAGCCACATGATCAGCTTGCCACGGGAGAGCGGCAGGCCCGGCTGATACTGCAGATGGAGGTGGCCGTGGTGGCCGTCGCCGTGGCCGGCCGAGTGGCCGCGATTTCGAGGGATCGAGAGGGCTGGGGAACTCATGCGGATGTCCGGGAGGCGGCGAGGGAGGGGACGGGATTAGGCCGGGCCGCCGAACACGACCGCCGCGGAGAGGAGGCCGAGCAGGGCGCCCAGGGACGACAGGAGCAGGAACCGGGCCGCGGCATCGTCGCGGCGCACCGCGAATCGGACCGTGGCCAGAAGATACACCACCGCGGCGACAGCCGCGGAGAGGAACATGCGGACGCTGCCGGAGGGCACGGCCAGCACGAGGGCCGCCGGCACCAGCGCCAGCGCCGCAGTCAGCGACTGACCGGCCGCCCGCAGGCCGGAGGGATCGACAACGGTCAGCATACGGGCGCCGGCGGCGGCGTATTGCTGCCGATAGAGCCAGGCGATCGCCATGAAGTGCGGGAACTGCCAGAGGTAAAGCACCGTCGCCAACGCCGCAGCGGCGAGAGCCCCGCGGGCATCGCCGGCGGAGAGCCGTGCCGGACCGTCGGCGGCTAGCCAGCCGATCGCCACGGGCAGCACGCCGGCCACCGCCCCGACCGCCGTGTTGAGGGGCGTGATTCGCTTGAGTGGCGTGTAGGCAACGACGTAGAGCAACCAGGTCGCCAGCGCCGCCGCCGCGGGCTGCCAGCCCGACGCGAGCCAGCAGACGGCCGTGCCCGCGACCAATGCCACGACCGCGAGCAGCCAGGCTGCGGACACCGTCAGCCGGCCGGCGGCCAGCGGCCGGCCGGCGGTGCGGCGCATCAGGCGGTCTGTGTCGCGTTCGAGAATCTGGTTGGCGACGCTCGAGCTCGCGGCCACCAGGGCCGTGCCCACGAGCAGCCAGGCCAGTGCGGCCGGGTCGGCTGGTCGGCCGGCCGTCAGCCAGGCTGCGGCCACGACCGTCGCCAGCACCATGACCACGATCCGCGGACGCACCAGCTTGGCGAGATCGGCGAACACCGCCACGTCGTCGTGACGGAGCGTGACGGACGGGACCGGAACCACGACGGCAGTCGAGCCGCGGACCGGCACGAGCTCGGCGACGGGCAACGGAGGTGTCATGCGGTCACCTCCCGGGGCCTGCCCAGCGGTCGCCCGGCGGCGGCTCGCGCGAGGGACCGATCAGCGGCGGGCTGGCTGCCGGCCGCCGCGATCGCCAGCGCCACGCCTACGCCCAGGATCACCATGCCCAGCACGGCGTGGGCCGTGATGATCGCCGCGCCGGAGCCGCTGCGGGCCACGACGGGCTCGGTCATTCGCCAGGCGTCCGGCAGGATCGCGGACGGCACCCCATACTTTGCAACCCACGTGCCGACACCGAGCAGGAGCTGGACGGTTACCAGCCCCGCCACAACCCAGGCCCGACGGCGGGCGGGCCGATTCAGGCCCGATCGGGTGGCCAGCGCCGCGGCGAACGCGAGCCCGGCAACGACGAGCCCCAGCAGGACGTGCGTTCCCACCAGGGCGTGGAACGTGCCCGGGGGCATCGCGGGATCGAGGTGCCGCAGCTGGGCTCCCGCGACGAGCTGGGCGTAGGCGGCGACCGGAACCGCGGTGCCCAGGCCGCCTGCGACACTGGGCAGCGGGACCGCGGCCGAGCGCCGCGTGAGGACCGCGATCGCCACGGCCGTCGCGAAGAACAGCGGCCCCGTGCAGGCGTGCACCTTGGCAATCGTGGTGTCGTCGAGCCGCACCCGCAGGCCGCCGAGGACGCCCTGCACCACCACGAGCACCACCGCCGCCACCGCCAGCCAGCGGACGGTCGGGCTCGGGACGGCCCGCCACACCAGCCCCGCGAGTACCAGCGTGATCATTCCCACGAGGGCCCCGATCAGCCGGTGGCCGTGCTCAAGAAACAGGTCCCAGGGACCGCCGAGCCACTCCGCGAGCGGGAACAGGAACATGTTGTGCCCGTAGGTGGCCGGCCAGTCGGGCACCGCCATCGCCGCCTCGTAGGTCGTGACGAGCGCCCCGAAGGAGAGCAGCACCGCCGTTGCCGCGACCAGCAGGCAAGCGACGAGATGTGGCGCGATGGAACCGGAGCGACTCATGGTGGCTGGGGACCCGGCGGGCGGAGGGACTGGCGGAGGCTTGACGAGACTCGGAGATCTCGCTCACAGAGGTGTTGGAATCGCGCTCGGGGTGTGGCAGACGATCGCGGCGAGGAAACGGCGGCCATCTCGCCGCCGGTGTTGATTCCTGGGGGTGGAGCAGTCGCTCAGTGCGATGCCGCGGCCGCCGCGGCGTTCGGCGCGTCGGTCTGCATGAGGTGGTCCTTCTCGACGCCCGGCACTGAATACTCGTAGGGGCCCCGGTAGACGACAGGCTGGTAGTCGAAGTTGCCGTGGCCCGGCGGGCTTGGTGCCGTCCACTCGAGCCCGTTGGCGTTCCAGGGATTCCGTCCCGCCACCGGCCCGAAGAACATGCTCCAGAAAAAATTGATCGCGAACACGATCT
>VGYP01000101.1 GCA_016872955.1 Planctomycetota bacterium | reverse complement strand
CAGCCTGCGGTTCAGCCGCGGCGTGCTCGAGTCCTTCCCGGAGTTCTACGCCGCCTATTTCGGCTACGAGCCCGATGCCGACGGCCTCGATGCCGAGACGCTGGCGGCCGTGCCGCGCTCCACCGCCGCGAAGGCTGCTGCCGTGCCCGCTCCCGAGGCCGCGGCCAATCAGGCCACGCGCGAGGCCCTGGCCGGCGTGCCGCCCCAGGCGATCGCGGCCGACGGCCGGTTTCTTCCCTACTGGTTTCGCGATCGCAGCAGCCCCGACGGCGTCCTGCTCTCACCGCTGGTGGGCATGGAGGGCCTGTATTACGAGGGCTGCCGCCGCCGGTTCGACGACCAGGCCGCCGCCGACAAGGCGATGGTGACCGAGCCCTATGAATACGAGGGGCAGCTGATGGTGGAGCAGACCTATCCGATCGCCGCGGCGGGCGGCTTCCAGGGGGTGGCCGGCGTCGATCGCACGCTCGACCGGATCGCCGCCGACCTCGCCGAGACCAAGCGGCGGCAGGCGGCCGACGGGTGGCATGCCGAGATTTTCCTGGTCAGCCATGGGGCGGGCGGGCAGACCGAGCCGCGGGTGATTGCCTCCACGCTGGCGAGCGAGGATCAGCGGACCAAGCCCATCGGCCAGACGCCCCACGCGTCGATCCTCCGTCGGTTCCTCGCCTCGGCCGACGAGGGCGTGCTGACGGCGGCCGACCCGCTCACCGGCGTGCCGAGCCTGTTCGCGGCAGCGCGGGTGCCCATGGGCGAGTGGACGGTGATGATGGCGATCCCGCGGTCCGACATCACGGGCCGCATTCGCGGGCCGCTGCTGCTCTCGGCCGGGCTGGGGGCGGCCGGGCTTCTGGGGGTGCTCGGCCTCGTGGCCTGGCTCACCGGCAGCGTCACGCGGCGGATCGAGTCGGCCGTGGCGGCGGCACGGCGGGTTGCCCAGGGCGATCTCAGCGGCACGATCGAGATGACCGGCGGCGACGAGACGGGCCGCCTGCTCCGCGACGTGGGGGCGATGACGGTCAATCTGCGGGAGATCGTCGCGCAGGTGAAGCGGGCGAGCCTCGAGCTCAACGCCACCGCCCGACAGCTCTCGACCGCCGGCCGGCAGCAGGAGTCGGCGATCGGCTCGCTCGGCACGAGCACCAACGAAGCCGCGGTGGCCAGCCGCCAGATCGCGGCCACGGGCCGGGAACTGCTCGGCACGGTGAAGGACGTCGCGGGCGTGGCCGCCGAGACGGCCCGCGTGGCCGACCACGGCCGGGCCGACCTGGCGACCGTGGTCGAGACGATGGGCGACCTCGAGCGATCGACGGCCGACTTCGCCGAGCGGCTCACGGTGATCCGCCAGCGGGCGGAAGACATCACGATGGTGATCACCACGATCACGAAGGTCGCCGACCAGACCAACCTGCTCTCCATCAACGCGGCGATCGAGGCGGAGAAGGCGGGCGAGTATGGCCATGGGTTTCTGGTCGTGGCCCGCGAGATCCGGCGTCTGGCCGACCAGACGGCCGTGGCCACGCTCGACATCGAGCGGCTGGTGGAGCAGATGCAGGAGGCGGTGAACGCGGGGGTGGGGCAGATGGAGCGGTTCGCGGCGTCGGTCCAGGATGGCGTGGGCCGGGTGGCCGGGATCAGCGGCCAGTTCGCCGACGTGATCGAGAAGGTGCACTCGCTGTCGGGGCGGTTCGAGACGGTCGCCCAGGGCATGCAGGCCCAGGCCGGCGGGGCCAGCCAGATCAGCGAGGCGCTCGTGACGCTCGCCGAAGGTACGCGGACGGCGGCCGACGCGCTGCGGGAGTTCCAGGAAGCCTCGGGCCACATGGTGGCGGCGGTCGACGGGCTCACCGACACCGTGGCCCGCTTCCGGCTCGACTGACCGGGGCGTCGCGGGCCTGGGAAACTGGGCGATCCTGGCGGCGGCTTGCGAATCCGGGAGGGCTGCCGATCCCGGCGCACATGCCGAAAATCCTCATCCTGCCGATGGAGAGGAGTCGATCACTCCTGACGATCATGCCGGCTCAGCGGCAGGGAAACACCCCTGCCGAGGGGCCGGCAACCGATAGGGACGCGACTCCGATGAGCAAATCTGCTCTTTCGTGCGGCAAACGAGCTGCCAACCGCTTGCGAGCCATCCGCCGCAGGGCCGCCGCGTGGAAGCGACGCGCCCGCCGTGCGATGACGCTCACGCTGGTCGCGGCCGGGATGGCCGCTGCGCCCTCGTGGGCCGAGGCTCAGATGGGGCAGATGGGGATGGCCCCCACGGGCGGGATCGTGAACCGGGCGGTGGGAAGCATCCAGGGCTTGAACGTGAACGGTCCCGGCTGGCTGTACTACGGCATCAATGCGGCCGATCGGGGCCTGGGCTACAACGGCAGCTACATGACGCTCGGCGGCTTCATCCCCTACGCCGAAGACGACATGGGCGGTTTCTGGGCGGCTGATCTTCGCGGCCATCTCTCCGAATACGGCGGCTTCTTCTCGAATCTCGGGGCGGTTCGTAAACAGTTTCTGGGGGGGACGCTCCTGGGCGTCGGCGTCTACTGGGATTACGACGGCGACATGAACCAGTATCCCGTGATGGGCGTCGCGGGCGCCCAGTTCGGCCAGTTCGGCCACACCTACAACCAGGTCGGCATCTCCGGTGAGTGGCTGACCGACTACGGCAACCTCCGCAGCAACGGCTACATCCCGGTGGGCTCGACGGGCTACACGGCGGGAGGTCCCAACTACCCCTTCTTCCAAAACTTTATCATGTGCGATTACGGCCTCGACGCGGCCCTGGCCGGGGCCGATCTCGAGGTCGGCGTCTACGTGCCCGCGCTCGCCGACTGGGCGGGCATGATCAGCGTGGGCGGCTACGCCCTAGGCAACAGCCGCTACGACTGGCAGGCGGGGCCCGCGGCCGGTGAGGACATCGTCCCCTGGTTCGGCGGCGTCTACACCCGGCTCGACATGACGTTCGCCCAGAACTGGGACTTCTCCCTGCAGTACAACAACGACAGCTACTTCGATTCCACCGGGTTCGCGCGGCTCACCTACCGGATGGGGGGCAGCCGCCGCCGCAACGTGCCCGACCAGGTCGAGCAGCCGATGATGCGAAACGAGCACATCGTGCGGGCCCATCAGACCCCGATCGTGGCCCTCAATCCCGACAACGGCAACCAGCCCTGGCGGGTGATCCACGTCAACAACGCGGCCGCTGCCGGCGGCGACGGCACCGCCGCCCGCCCCTTCGACACGCTGGCCGGCGGCGATGCGGCCGCCACGAGCCCCTGGGACATCGTGTTCGTCGATCGCGGCACCGGCACGCCGGTGGGCTACGACACGCCGTTCTCGTTCAACGAGGCCAACCAGTTCCTGATCGGCGACGGCCAGCCGTTCCTGCTGAATACGAGCACCTGCGGACTCTTGAACATCGCCACCAACTCCAGTGGTGCGCGGCCGAAGCTCAGCAACCCTAGCGGGGCGAGCATCGTGATCGACGGGAGCCTGGCACCGGGGGCGGTGGTCTCGTCGCTCGACATCACGGGCTCGACGACGGGAATCTACACCACGGGCAGCCTCTCGAGCGGCAATTCCAGGGGCGGTCCGAACACGCCCATCAGCTACGCCTCGCCAACCGGCGACACGGTCGTTACCAACGTCTCGATCACCGGCACCGGAAGCGGGCAGACCGGCGTGTTCCTCGACGGCGGATCGAGCGGCACCGGCATTCCCGGAGCCACGCCGCTCGACGGCGGAATCCGGTTCTTCAACACCGCCGTCACCGCCACGACCCTGTTCGGGGTGCGAGTCAGCGGCGACAGCACCTCCAACTTTCGCGCCGACTACAGCGGCACGATCGCCACCAGCGCGGCGGAAAACGTGCTCCTCGTCGACGGCATGACAGGCGGCCGGGTGAACATCGCAGTGGGCACCGCGCCAGGGGGCAGCACCGTTCCCAACGCCGTGACCGCCACCGGCGGGGGCGGCATTCGCCTGCTGGCGAACTCAAGCGACACGACGGTGAACATCGGCAACGTGTCGCTCGTCAAGACGGCCGGCAACGCGATTGAGGTGCAGCGCGACCAAGCCACGACGGTCATCCGGGCCGACAACGGCCAGGGCATCATCCGGGCCACGGCGGGGGCCGCGGTCGCGGTCGCCGAGGGCTCGCCGAGGCTCACCTACGACGGCCCGATCGTCAATGCCCGCGAGCCCGTCGCCTTGACGGCACCGATCGTGGGCACCCTGCCGCCGCCGGTACCGGTGCCGGTTCCGCCCCCGCCGCCGGTGCCACTGATCCCGCCGGGGAGCCAGTGGTTCAACTCAGCCCAAGTTGGCCAGTCGGTGGAGTATCTCGACGCGACGGGCGCCGTAGTCGGCACGGGCGCCATTGCCAGCATCGACCCCGTCACCGGCGCGGTCGGCCTGACTCCGGCGATCACCACGGCCACCACGCAGCTGCGGCGCGCGGGCGTTTCACCGAACCCGTCGTATCTGCTGTCAGTCACCGACGTCCTGTCGCCAGGTGAGATTACGCTGCTCTCCCCGCCCGGCAACCCGTTCACGGACGCGGGCGACGGGATCTTCGTGGCCGACCTCGCGGCTGGCACGAAGGTCAAGGTGATCGGAGCGAACATCACCAGTGTCGGTGCCAACGGCATCCTCGTGAACCGCTCAGCAGGTGAAGTCGACTTCCGGCGAATCACCATTACGGGCGCCTCCACGGCGGGCGTGGCCCTGCTCCAGAGCGAGGGTGGCCTCGACGCGAAGTTCCAGCAGCTGTCGATCAGCCTCTCAAGGCAGTCGGCGACCGGGTTCCTGGCCTCCACCACCACCGGGGCCGGCTACGGAATCCTGGTCGATGGTCCGGGCAACGCCATCAGCACGGCCTCGACATCCCAGCCCGCCGTTTCGATCGAGGCCTCGGGGGCCAACGGCTTACCGCTGCTCGACATGCTGTTCGGCAACGTGGCGTCCGCGGTAACGTCGGGCGGCAACGATGCCATGCTTTTTGGGCCTGGCGCATCCGGCACCTTCACGGTCTCCGGGGCGTTCACGGTCGGCGGAAGCCCGGGAACCGTCGCCGCCGACGTCACGCCGGGAGGCGCGACGGTGATCGTTCCAGCGCCCTGACGCCCGTCTTCGCTGGCGGGGAAGTGACCCTCGTTCCCGCTGCCGACTAGCAGACTGTGAACCAAGTCTGCCGCCGCAGGATGCGGCGATCACCGACCATGGCAAACCTCGGCTTTGCCATCGGTCGGCCTAGTGGACCGGAGTCGCCCGCCTTCGCGGGCAAGGCCAGGGATGGCTTTTTTCACGGACAACTAGACGATCGGATCTCTTGGCGGCAGGGGGTCGATTTCGGAACCCGGCCGGATCACCGTTCGCGAATCGCCGGGCCCATATTTGTTGGCCTGCCGATCCACGGCCTCGTTCGGACCGGGCTGATAGCGGACCGGTGGGCCGTCATTAACGAGCATGGCACCCAACTGGTTGGGACTGGCCTCGCCCGTCTCGCTGAGCATCCCGAAGTAGTTGGCCACGATCCGGGTGGGTGCCCCGGACGAGTTGGTCTGGCCGTCGGCATGGAACACCCGGATCCCATACCGGCCACTGCCGTAGATGCGGTTGCTGGCGACCGTCCGCTCCGCGAACACGACCTCGCCGGCCGCCAGGGCGGAAAAGTCGGCGATCCCCAGGCCGGCCTGTGGGGCCGAGAGAATGAGGTATTGATTCCCGCTGGCAACCGGATCGAGCCGGAAGGCCACCACCTCCCCGAATGCGGGCATTCCGTCGGCATGGATGTTCTGGCCGACGAACAGGCGCTGCCGTTCGGCAGAGCCCAACGTGACTCGCTGGACCACGCCCCCCGTGCGGATGCCGAAGGCGATCGTGCCGTTGGAAACCTGGCCGATCGTCGGCGTCGAGAGCGTGACCGAACTGACCGTGCCGGCGGCGGTGAGGGTGACTGCCGTCACGCTGGTGCCGGGGACGATGCCGGTGCCGAACACGGGGGTGCCCACGCCGATGTCGGTGCCCCGGCCGGTGAACCGCGACGGCAGGCTGACGACCCGGGCGGCCTGGTTGAAGCTGACCGTCGCCGCCCACGAGGCCAGCGGCACGCCGCCGGCACCGAGTTGCCCTGCGGCGGCGGGCGAACCGATCTGCTGGCCGGCGGCGATCACCTCGATCCCGTTGAGGGAGTTGTCGGCCACGTCGGTGTTGGTGATCCTGGTTGCCGGTCCACGCAGCGCGATTCCGGTCCGATTCCCCCGCACCACGGTGCGGGCCGGTGCCCTGAACGAAACCGTCGCCGGCCCGGATCCGGTGAACCGCGCGGAGATCCTCACCACCCTCGTGGCGTGGTCGATCGCGGTGATCGTGGTAGCGTCCGGAATTCCTGTGCCCGTGATCCGCTGACCCACGAACACGTCGTCGAGCGGCACCGACGTCGGCAGCCTGAGCTGGTCGAACATTGCCTGGGAGTCGAGGAGCCGCTCGGCAAAATGGCCCACTGTCACAGTCACGGTTCTCGACTCGGTCATCAGCCGCGGTGCACCCGAGAAGTCGCCGAGCAGCACGACACCCGCCACCGTATCGACGCCCCGGATGATCGTGCCGGCCGGGATGCCGGGCCCGGCGATCCCCAGCCCGATCAGCGGGGTGGCGAAGGCCGTGCGGGGGAGGCTCAGCGAATCCTGGCCCACCTTCAGCGGTACTGACGTGGTGATCGGCGCTGCCGGCAGGATCGGATTGGCACCGATGAAGGTCTCGCCGGCACCGGCGGCCACGAAAATGCCCACCTGGTTGTCGCTCGTGGGCGTGCCGACACTGCCTCCCACGACATAGGTTCTCGAGGCCCCGTTCTCCACGACGATGCCGGCGGCGGTGCCGCCGACTAAGGTGCTGTCGAGAACCGTGTTGTCTCGAGCCGTCGCCCCGGTCACCGTGACTCCGCGGACGTTCGGCACCCGGCTCCCGGTCGGGCTTCGGCCCACCCGCACTTGGTCAACGACCACGTTGCTCGCCCCGTCGATGCGGATGGCGCTGCCCCGCTGGAAGCCGCCGATCGAGAGATCCGTCAGCCGCGTGCCGTCAGCATCCGGTCCGGTGATCGCCAGGCCGTCAACCTGCGTGCCACCCGTCACCGCGGACCCTTGATTCGTCCGCAAGATCCGCTGCCCGTCGATCAAGACTTGGCCCAGCCTGGCCGGGCCCGACCCCCCCACGCTCGACGTCCGGGAGCCGTCGATGGTCATCGCCTTGCGAATCTCGGGCAACTCCTGGAGCAGTTGGAAAGTGCCGGTGATCGACTGCCAAAACCGGAAGTCCTCCAGTTGGTCGGGATTCACGGTGCCGATGGCGAGCGTCACGGTCGTGACCCGGTTGAGATCCTCAATAGCCAGATTCGAAAGGCTGCCGGCCGCGAGCGTCACGGTGCCGGCATCTGCATCGACTGCCAGCAGGCGGGCGGTGGGCGTGAACATCCTCGCCGTGCCGAAGACCGGCTCGTCCTTGAGTTCGGAGTTCTGCTCGCCGGAGGTGCCGGTCGCGGAATAGAGCCGTTCGTAGCCGTTGAACAGCGGGTCGAGCCGCAGCACCCAGGTGCCTCCGGCACCCGCCCGGACGTCGACGACCGCGAGATCGACCTGACTACGGGTCGGATCGTTGTTCTGGCTGACGTCGATCATCTTGCCCAGCGAGCCGGTGACATCGTTGGTCCGGCCGTCTGTCGAGACGACGAACGTGACCGTCCGGGTCGTCAAGTCGGAACCGATGTTGGTCCGCACAACCCGCTCGGTGACGGTGATCGGCGCGAGCCCCACCGGCAGCAACAAGAGATCACTCAGCCCGCTGCCGATCCCCTCGATGACACCGAACCGGACGTCCGTCGGCGGCAGGAAGGTTGCCGTCGCCACGTCGGCGGCGATCCCGTTGAGGCTGCCATTGGCCAGGCCCACCGTCCGGAACATCGCATCGACGCCGGTCACCTCGACGACCCGCAGCAGCCCGCCGAGGGCGTCGAAGAGCGCCGCCCGCTGGCCGATCTTGAGCTCGGAAAAGTCGTTGAAGGTGTGCTCAAGCTCAAGCCAGTCGTCGAACCGTTCCGGGTAGAAGGGGCTGGCCGAGGCGTTTCGCTGCGTGATGCTGATCGGCCCGAGGAACGTGCCCACCGACCGCGGCGTGAGGCTGATCGTGCCGACCACCCGATCGAGCGACACGATCACCGCCCCCTCCTCGATGCCGACGCCGTACACCCGCTGCCCCACGAACAGCCGCTCGTAGTTCGTGAAGGCGGGATCCAGCCGCAGCGTGTCGGCCGCCGGGAACCGGGCGGTGGGGCCGCGGCCGAAGTTGACCGTTGAGACGGCACCAGAGGCTGGACTGCTCAGCGTGATCGTGCGGGCCACCGGATCGAATGCATTGATCACGGTGTTGGGCGGGATGTTGGCACCGTACACATCCAGCCCTCGCGTCAGATCGCCGAACGCCGGGAAGTTGGGCAGCCTGAGGACGCTGGGGCTGGCGGTGTTCACCGCCGTCCAAGTGTTCCAGTCCACGGGCACCGAGTTCGGCGAGGCCACGCCGAACTCGACGGCAGCCGGCGCCAGGAACTCGATCTTCGTGCCCGGCGCAGAGGCCAGTGCGAGCTGGCCGGGCGTGAGGAGCGTGGCGAAGCCCACCGTCACGTCCCCCACGACGGAACTACCGTTCACGCGGATCGTGAGGCTCGCCACCGGCTGGGGGGCGATCCCCGGGATCAACGCTCCGCCGGAATCGACGAATCGGAACAACTGCCCCACCCGCACGCCCGCGAGCCGGTCGGCCGCACTGACCACGACCGAGTTCGGGCGGGCCGTGCCGACGGCCACCCCGTCGGCCCCGGCGAGCACGACCGGCAGGGCGCCGGGCGTCCAGACCCGGGCAGTCGCCGCCGTGCCCGCCACCGGCGAACTGAGCGCGACGGATCGGTTTGGCCGGTCGATCGTGATGATCGTGCGGGTGCCGAGCAGGTTGGCCTCGCCGTCGAACAGCTGCACCTGCTGCCCTTGCTCGAGCTGCGAAAAGAGCGTGAACAGCTGATCGAACGTGAGCGCCGTGCCGCTCAGTGAGACGTCGGCCGGTCCGATCAGCGCAGTGGCCACGTCGATTTGGCCCGCGATCGGATCGATCCTCGTGATCGCCGCCCCCGGCTGGATGCCGGGGCCGGTCACCGCCTGCCCGACGGCGAGCACGGCATAACTGGTGAAAGCCGGGTCGAGGGTGATCGTGTCTCCGCCGGTGCCCTCGACGCCGACCAACCCGAGTCCGGACGAGAACACCTGGCCGGGATCGACGACGTCGAGCGTGACCACCCGGGCCACCGGATCGATCGCGGAGATGGTGCTGTCGGGGGCGATGCCCGAGCCGTTGACGATCATCCCCACCCGCAACAGATCGAAGTTGGGAAACAGCTCGGGAAACTGGAGCTGATTGGTGCCGATCCGCTCGACGAGCGTCGGCAGGATCGAGCTGTAGCCGATCGTGAACACCCGGCCGACGCTCGGGCCCTCGAGCACCCGCACGAGCGTGCCGGCCGGCATCTCGGCGGCGGTGTCGGAGGCCGCGTCGCGCAGGAGCTGCCACCGCTGCGACCCGAACGCCCCACCTCCCACCGCGGCCACCCGGTAGACGCCGTTTTCCCGGGCC
>VGYP01000100.1 GCA_016872955.1 Planctomycetota bacterium | reverse complement strand
GATGAGTCCGGCCGACTGGCAGCACGCCGAATGGGCCGCCTCGGCCGGCGTCGACTTCGTCAGCCTGTCGTTCGTGCGTTCCGCGGTCGAGGTGAAGCTGCTCAAGGAGTTGCTCCGCACCCGGGGTTCCGCCGCGAAGGTGGTGGCCAAGATCGAGAAGCGGGAGGCGATCGACAACCTGGAGTCGATCGTCGAGGCGGCCGATGCGGTGATGGTGGCCCGCGGCGACCTGGGCGTGGAAACCGATGTCGCCAGCATGCCCATGGTGCAGAAGCGGATCATCCGGGCCTGCCAGCGGTACCAGAAGCCGGTGATCGTGGCCACCCAGATGCTCGACAGCATGCAGCACGCCCGCCGGCCGACGCGGGCCGAGGCCACCGACGTCGCCAACGCGATCCTCGACGGGGCCGACGCCTGCATGCTCTCGGGTGAGACGGCCATCGGCGACCACCCCCGCCTGGTCGTCGAGATGATGCGGCGGATCGCCCGCGAGACCGAGCGGCAGTATCTCGCCGACCGCTGGCACTACCTGGAGGGACGGTTTCGGGCCGAGCGAGGCACCGCGGGCGTGCCCGTGCAGGAGTTTCTGCCCTCCCCCGAGTTCCTGGTCGAGGGGCTGCACCCGATCACGCAGGCGGTGGTCGACGGGGCCAGTCGGATCGCCGGCGAGCTCGATGCCAGGCTGTTCGTGGTCGCCAGCCGGTCGGGGCTGACCGCCATCGCCCGCTCGAAGCGTCGTGGCGCCGTGCCGACGGTGGGCGTCTCCGACAACCCCGCCACGCTCCGCCAAATGTCGCTCTACTGGGGCGTCACGCCGCTGGCCGGCACTGCCGCCCGCGACACCGCGGCGCTGCTCGAACACGTCTGCGGCTGGGGCCTCCGGCAGGGCCGCCTGCAGCGCGGAGACCGGATTCTGCTGGTGGCCGGTTCCGGTTTCGGGACGGATGGACACAATATGGCCCTGGTGTACGAGGTCTGAAGCGGACGAGGAGCGGACGAGGAGCAGGCATGAAGAAGAAGTGTGTGCTTGCCTATTCGGGCGGGCTGGATACGTCGGTGATCCTAGGCTGGCTGATCGAGCAGGGGTACGACGTGGTCGCGGTCTACGTCGACCTTGGGCAGCCCTGCGAGGACCGGGAGGCGACCCTGAAGAAGGCGCGGGACTGCGGCGCCGTGGCCGCCGAGATCGTGGATGTCCGCGAGGACCTCTGTCGCGACTTCGCTTTCCCCGTCATGCAGTGGCAGGCCCGCTACGAGGGCACCTACCTGCTGGGCACGTCGATCGCACGGCCGCTGATCGCGAAGGTCTGCGTCGACATCGCCCATCGCGAGGGCTGCACCGTGTTCGCCCACGGGGCGACGGGAAAGGGCAACGATCAGTGTCGGTTCCAACTGGCCGCGGAGGCGCTCGATCCCGACATCGAGGTGCTCGCCCCGTGGCGGATCGCGGCCTTCCGCGACCTGTTTCCCGGCCGTCAGGAGCTGATCGAGTTCTGTGCGGCCCGCGGCATCCCGGTCAAGGCGTCGCAGGCCAAGCCCTACAGTTCCGATGAGAACTGCCTGCACACGAGCTACGAGGCGGGCCTCCTCGAGGAACTCTCGACCGATGGCTTCGGCCTGGTCGAGTTCGGGATGACCGTGTCACCACAGGCGGCCCCCGACCTGCCCGAGGCCGTGGGGATCGACTTCGAGGCGGGGCTGCCGATGGCCGTCGACGGCCGGCGTCTGAAGCCACACGATCTGGTGCTCGCGCTCAACGCGATCGCCGGCCGGCACGGCATCGGCCGGACCGACATCGTCGAGAACCGGCTCGTCGGCATGAAGAGCCGCGGCGTCTACGAGGCGCCGGGGATGACGCTGCTCTACGAGGCTCATCGGCTCGTGGAGCAGATGACGCTCGATCGCGACCTCGTCCACCTCCGTGACCGGCTCTCGCCGGAAGTGGCCGAGATGGTCTACTACGGATTCTGGTACACCGCCAAGATGGACGCGCTGATGGCGTTCATCCGCGAAGCGCAAAAGCCCGTCAGCGGTCGCGCCGAGATCAACCTCTACAAGGGCAACATGCTCGTCAAGAGTCGATCCAGTGGTCAGAGCCTGTATGACGAGGCGATCGCGTCGATGGAGGGAGGCGGTTCCTATGATCAGACGGATGCCGAGGGTTTCCTCCGCATCCTGGGCCTGCCGCTGCGGGTCCAGGGGCGGGCGAGGCCCCGTTGGCTCCGCTAGCAGTCCGTCGAAAAAGCCCCAGCTATGGCCTTTGTTTGCGTGGCCCCCCCATGCTGATGACGCTGCTGCGGATCGACGTCCGGCGGCCACGGGTGTGGATCGCGATCACCACGTCCGTGCTGGTCGCCTGGAGGCTCGGCGTCGGGGCGACGGGCAGCGGCCTAGCGCCGGCGATTGCCAGCGGTGGCCTGCTGGCGGTGGCTGCGATCGGCCGACTGCCGACGGGCATGCCGGTCGCCCACGTGCTCCGGGCGCAGGTGGCGGCCTGCCGCGTGTGCTGGCTCGTGGCGGGCTTCCTGGCCGGCGGGGCAGTGGCAGCGTTCGGCCGGGGACCGACGACGCTGCTTCTCCCCGGGGCAGCGGTGCTCGCGGCCACCGGCACGGCGACGGCCCAGACCTTGGCGGTCGGCTTGGGCAGAACGCAGCCGGTGGCGGCCGGCCACGCGCTCGCGATGGCCGGTTCCGCGGCCGGCGCCGCGGTGGTGGTCGCTGCCGCCGGAGGCGGCGCCGCCTTGGCGGCTCTGGCGGCCTTCGCGGCCTGGTGCCTGTCGGTGGTCGGAACGCTCGTCGACACGCCCGGCGGGGCCCGCGACTGGATCGGCGGGCCGGCGGTCGCCGCGCGTCATCGCAGTGCCGAACCTGGCCAAGGGATCGCCATGGCCACGACGCTGGCGGCCATGGCCGGGTGCTTCTTCCTTGCGCCCCAATGGTCCCGGTGCTATGCGGCCGTCGTGGTCGCGTGGTTCAGCTGCCTGGCCGTCCCCGCGGCGACGGAGTTCACGCTCGCCACCCGGGGCCGGTGGCTCGTCGCCGCGGCGGCCGGCCGGCCGGATCTGCCCGGATCGTTTCGGCGAGTCGTTCGACTCACGGCGATTGCGCTGGGCATCCTCGGGTGGCCCGCGGTCGTGGCGTCGGTGCTCCCGTCGGCGGAGGCGGGCGGCGCCGCCGGGCCACTGGAGGCGCTCGGTTGGCTGGCGGTCGTGGCCCTGCTGCTGGTGGTGACCGCGGCCGTCGCGCTCCAGACGGGCCGCGGCGAGACGGCCCGGGCGGCAGTGCTCGCCGTCACGGCCTTGGCGGCGACGAACTGGCCCAGAGTCGCGGACTTCCCCAGCTTGCCGGGCTGGTGGCCGCAAGCAGCTCGTATCTCTGCCACGAGCGGTGTTGAGCCCCGGACCGCTTCCTGCAAGACTCCCCTCCCAATGCCGTCGGCGTCTTCTTCCCAGCCAGCCCCGCGCTGGGTCCGGAAGGAGCCCGCCGGCGCCCGATAAAATCAGTGAAGTCACTTCGCGTCGGTCACGGCGAACTCACCAGTCCATTGAGGAGCCCTCTCGTGCGTGGAACACCCGTGAATCACTCCACTTGGCGAATCAGCGCCGTGCTGTGCTGCGCGACGCTCGTGGCAACCGGTTCGGCCATGGCGGCCGGGCTGTCCCCCAGCGAGAAGGTCTTTCCCGACACGGCGGTCGCCTGGCTGAGTGTCGCGTCGCCCCGTGAGTTCCGCGCTCGATTTGATCGTTCGACCTACGGTCGACTGCTGGCCGACCCGGCTATGCAGGCCTTCGTGGACGGCGTCAAGGAGCAGGTCTCGCACAACGGCAAGCAGCGGTTGGCGAAGCTCGGCCTCACGCTCGAGGATCTGGCCGAGGTGGTGGGCGGTGAGATCGCCGCCGCCGCCATCGAGCCGGAGGATGGCCGCTTGGCGACGGTCCTGCTGGTCGACACGACGGGGTGCGAGGACAAGGCTCGCGGGCTGGTCGAGACGCTGGGCAAGCGGCTGCTGGAGCGGAAGGCGGAGAAGGTGACGGTGCCCGGTGCCCCAGCCGAACTCGTCGTCTACCAGTTGCCCGCCGAGGACGATGAGCGGCAGCAGACGTCTCCGCGTGACCGCCGGGTGGCCTTCGCCCTCGCTGCCTCGGCGCTCGTCGTGGGCGACGACGCCATGCAGGTGGGCCAGGCCTTCGCCGTGCTGCAGCAGGGTCGTGCCGACAGCCTGTCCACGCTGGCGGCGTTCAAGGCGGTCGAGCAACGGTCGGCCGGCGCGGTGCCCGCCGCCGCGGGTCCGCTCCGCTGGTTCGTGAAGCCGCTGCCCTTCGCCGGTGCCTGGCAGAAGGCCAATCCGCCGCGGGAGAAGCGGAAGGGCCCGGACTACGTGGCGATCCTGGGCCGGCAGGGGTTCGACGCGGTCCAGGCCGCCGGCGGCGTGCTCGTGTTCAGCGAGGGCGCCCACTCGCTGCGTCATCACTCCTTCATTTACGCGCCACCGCTCGCCGGTCGCGAGCCAGACTCGCCGGACCGTTACAACCTCGCCGCCCGGATGCTCCGGTTTCCGGTGACCAAGGAGATCAGACCGCCCGATTGGGTGCCGGGTGACGTGGGCGGCTGGACGGCCCTGCACTGGGACGTGCAGACGGCGTTTACGGCCGTCGAGAGCCTCGTCGACGACGTGGTCGGCGACAAGGGCGTCTACGACGACGTGATCGCATCGCTCAAAGAGGATCCGGACGGTCCGCAGATCGACGTCGAAAAGGACCTGGTGGCCTGTCTCGGCAAGCGGATCACGGTCATCAGCGGACACGTGGAGCCGCTCAGCATCGATGCCGACCGGCTCGTGATCGCGATCGAGTGTGCCGACGAGCCGAAGGTGGCGGCCACCATCGCGAAGGTGATGAACGCCGACGGCGAGATGCAGAAGATCGAACTGGGCGGGCAGGCTGCCTGGGAGTTGGTCGACCGCTCGCACGCGATCCCCAGTCTGGAAGTCGAGACTCCGGGCGGCGCCGTGACGCATGCCGACGAGCAGGACGAGGCCGCGCGGCGGCGGCAGAAGCGGCGGGAGAAGGACGAAAAGCTGCTTCCGCACTCGACCGTGGCCGTGGCCCGTGGCCATCTGCTGATCGCGTCGCATCGCGACATCCTCGAGCGGGTGCTAACCTCCGAGGGCGGAAGCGGCCGGCTGGCCACGACCGACGAATACAAGATCCTGATGGAGGAGGTCTCCAGGCAGGCGCCCGGCGGACTGGCGTCACGGTCGTTCGGCCGTGAGGACGTCTCGATCAGGCCCACCTACGAGTTGCTGCGGCAGGGTTCGATGCCCAAGGCGCGGAGCGTCTTGGGCCAACTCCTCAACGGGCTGCTCGGGGACGGGAAGCCCGGCTCCGTGCGGGAACAGAAGGTCGATGGCAGCAAGCTGCCGGAGTTCGAGGCGGTGCGGAAGTATTTCGGCACCGTGGGTACGGCGGTCGAGGTCTTTCCCGACGGCTGGCGATTGACGGGGCTGTCTTTGCCCAGGGCGGGGCAGCCGGAGCCCGAAGTGGCACGGACGCCGGCCGCTCCGGTGGGTCGCTGACGTCCCGGAGCGGTTTCGCGGGCGACGAGCCGCGATCGGACCGGGCCCGCAGGCGGCCCGCGGATCGCGAGCGTTCGTCCGCTCAGCGGGCGGCCGCCTTCGGCCGCTCGCCCCCTTCCAGCACGGCCCAGAACGGGTGCTGCCGGTCGCCCCGCAGTCGCAGGTCTTCGAGCAACACCTGCTCGTCCGCGGTGATCGGTCCTCGCTGGATGCGGTCGCCATCCACCGTCACCGTGAGCGGCTGGGTGAAATCGACCAGTTCGGGTGACAGCCAGACGCGGGTGCGTCCCGCACCGCAGCGGACCGCGAGCGTGTTGGTGGCGCCCTTCTTGGCCTCGATTGAGAGCGGCCGGCTGCCGACCGGGGGCGGCCACGCCTCCGGTAGAACCACCGTTCGCGCTGGCGCATCCTCCAGTTCGACCCACCAGAAGAACCGATCCCAGGGACGGAGTGTGACGGCCTCGAACTCCCTCGGAAAGAAGTCCCGCCGCTTGCGGCCCATCCAGTCGAAGATCCGCAGGATGTCGTCCGAGAAATGCTCGTGGCCGCGGCCTCGGTATTCTACGTAGGTGGTGTCGAAGCCCCGGGAGAAATAGCGATCGAGATCGGTGGCGTTGCCCTGCAGGCGGAGTCGGTCGAGTTCGCCGCCGACGACGTAGATCGGCAGTCGGCGGGCGTTGGGCCAGTAGTGCGTGACGTAGCGGCCGGCCGTCGGCGCGATGGCTACGAGGCCGGCCCAGAGGTCAGGATGCGCCAGCGCGATGTCCCAGGCGGCGTCGGCTCCCAGCGAATGGCCCGACAGGAAAAGCCGGTCGGTGTCGATCGCGAAGCTCTTCACCGCCGCCCGCACGGCGGCCAGCACGAGTGCGTGTTCGCGGGCGGAGTACTCGTAGGCCGATTGGTGCTCGCGGCCCCAGGCCGGGGCGATTACGATCGTGCCGTGCCGGGCAGCCTGCCCCTGGCGAATGCCGTCGGCCCGCGCCGTTCCCGCCCACCACTCGATCTGGTTGACGGGCGACGACCAGGAGGCATGTAGCGACACGACCGCCGGATACCGCCGCAGGGGATCGTATTCCGGCGGCAACTGCACGAGGCAGCGGATGTCCCCTGCTCCGTCGGGGCCCGGGACCGAGAGTTCGTAGAACCCGTCGCTGAGCGGTGCGGGCGGCGGCACGGGAGGCCGCATGCCCGCGGCCAAGGCCACCAGCGTGCCCGCGGTGAACGCCTCTTCGCCTCGCATCCTCGTGAAAATCGCTTCGCGGGCGGGGCGGTCACTCGCCCGCAGGTAGTCGCAAAGCAGGTTGCGAAGTCGAAATGCGGAGAACGCCACCTTCAGGTTGCCATCGCCGGCGCCGGCTCCCTGCAGCCAGCCGTTGATGGCGATCGCGACGGAGCGGTCGGCCGGCAGTGCCGGGTCGAGGCCTACCCGCTCGAACGTGGCCAGCCGTTCGAGCGCGGAGAAGGATAGCTCGCGCTGGATCTCGTCCACCACCGCCGTTGCGTTGCGGCCCTCGTCGGCCGCCAGCCGCGCCGTCCGCTCGCGGAGCGCCGCCACGATCACCTCCGCCCGCTCCTGCCGAGCGCGGTAGGCATCGCGGGCCTCCTTGACCTCCTCCAGCAGTTCTCCGTCGATGTCCTCGACCGGGAAGCCCTCGAGCAGGCCGACGGCCAGTCGATCCTGTCCCTGGCGTCCGCGGGCGAGGATCTCGTCGAGGAGCTGGCGGGCCGCGAGCCTGGCCAGGGTCTTCCGCTCGCCGGCGAGGTCCTTGAGCTCGGGGAAATCGGCCAGCACCGCGTCGAGCGCCCGGCGGGCGTCGGCAAAGCGTTCCGCCTGCATCAGCATGCGGACCACCCGCAGCCGTGCATCGGAGTCCCGCGGGTCCACCTGCTTCGTGATCACCCGTTCCAGCACGTCGCGGGGGATCGACGACGTGGCCAGTCGCATGTCGAGCAGCAGCGGCCTCTCCGTCTGGATCGCCTCGACGCGGGTCCAGCGGGGCGTGATCTCGGTGATTCCCTGCACCAGGTCCATGCGTCCCGCGGCGGTCGACAGCGTGATGATGCGGCGGCCGAACTCATCGAACGGCGAGGCGGCGACGATGGAGCCGACGCCCGCCACGCGTCGCCCCGTCTCGGGGGTCCGCTGCGGAATGCGCATCCGCTCCATGCCCGGATCGACGACCGCCGACTCCACGGTGCGGGCCTGACGCTTGGAAACCATGACGCGGGCAAGCTCGTCGTCGCACATCAAGATCGGTTCGCTCGTCTCGCCGGCGGCCGCTTCGGCCTGCAGCGGGTCGACCGCCACCCCGGCGAGTTTGACGAAGCGGCCGTCGAGCACGCGGCCGTCGGCCAACTCCACGCGGTCGGCCCTGGTCGGCCGCGTCGCCACTAGGGCGAGCAGGGCCAAGGCGACGCGGCCGCAGCCGCGGGGGGATCGGCCGGCTGGACTCGAGGCGGACGCGGCCATGCCCGGAGTCTATCCGGCGATCGTAAAATGGGCCTCCCATCGGGCTGCCGCGGATCGCGCGAGGGGCCGCCGCGCGACGCGGGTCGAGGCCGCCGGAGATAAATTCTTGACGCGCCCGGGCGCGGCATTGGAAACTCTCGGTGACGGCCGCGGCTGACCAGAAGACCCTGCTGCCATTCCCACCCGGACGGCCCCCGCCGACGCCGATGAAGAACAACCCGCTACGTCGTGGCCTCGCCTGGGGCGTGGCGGGATGCCTGCTTCTGCCGATGGTGATCGTGGTGGCGCTCGGCACGGGCGGCCTGCTGGCGGCGGTGGGCGATGAGAAGGCGGCGGCCATCTTCCGTTGGTGCACGGTGCCGCTCGGCGTGTTGTGGGTGGTCTCGATCGCGGCCACCACGGTGCTGTCGGCCGCTCTGTCACTGGCCGCGCCGGAGCGGCGGCGGCGACCCAGGGAGCGGACCTGAAAGGAATCACGGCCATGGTGGCGGGCAGGCGTGGGCTGGGCGTCGCGCTGGTCATGCCTGTCGTGATGGCGGTCGCCGTGGTGACGGCTGCCGAACCGTCACCGCGAGACGTCCGCCGACAGATTGACGCCGTCGACACGCTGTTGACGGGCAAGAATCCGGGCCGGGCTGCCGCATCGCTGGCCGAGGCGATCGCGGGGCTCGAGGCGATGCAGGCACTGCCCCAGCCGCCCGCGGGTCTCAAGTTCCTCAGTGAGCGGGCTGAACGAGCCCGGGCGGAGTTGCAGAAGGCCGGGGTCGACGTCTCCAGGCTCGTGGTCCCCACGCCGGCGGCCAGCCCGGCCGTCGCCCCCGCCAGGCCGCAGGCTGCCCGGCCCGCGTCGGCGACGGGAATCTCCTTCGCCCGCCGGGTCGCGCCGTTCTTGGTGTCGAACTGCGGTCGTTGTCATGTCGCCGGTCGCAAGGGTGGTTTCCAGATGTCCAGCTACGAGCAGTTGTTGAGGTCGGCGAAGGTTTCGCCGGGCATGGGCAAGACGAGCGAACTGGTCGAGGTGATCCTCTCCGGCGAGATGCCCCCCGGGGGTGGTCGGGTCGCGGCCGACGACGTCAGCATGCTGATCGCGTGGATCGACGCGGGGGCGAAATGCGACGCCGATCCGACCGCCGATCTGGCGACGGTGGCACGGGCCGCCGTCCCGCAGCCGGCTGCCGGACCCGTCGCGGCTTCGCGGCCGCTTCCGCTCAAGCCGGGAGACGTGTCGCTGGCGGCCGATGTTGCGCCCGTGATCCTCGCCCAGTGCGTCAACTGCCATGGCGATCGCGATCCCGAATCCAACCTTCGGCTCACGAACCTAGAGGCGATGCTCAAGGGAGGAAGGGCCGGGTCGGCGGTGGTTCCGGGAAAGTCCGCCGACAGCCTGCTCGTCAAGAAACTCCGGGGAGCGGGCATCGAAGGCCAACGCATGCCGCTGGGAAAAGACCCGTTGCCCGAGGCCCAGATCGCCATGATCGCCCGCTGGATCGATCAGGGGGCCCGCATCGACCTGCTCTCGCCGCAGGATTCCCTGGAGACGCTGGCCGCGGCCGGTCGCTCAAAGCGACTTTCCGACGACCAGCTCTCCAAGATCCGGTTCACCGCCGGCGAGAAGCTGTGGGCCAGGGTGATTCCCGACGAACCTCCCGTGGTGAAGACCGGCGCCGGATTCGCCCTGGTGGGCAACCTGCCGTCGGAGCGGATGGAGGA
>VGYP01000099.1 GCA_016872955.1 Planctomycetota bacterium | reverse complement strand
GACGTCTTCCAGGCGTCGCCCGATGAGCTGCCCGCGATCGATATCCACAGCCTCTGAACCGTACCGGCCGCCGCCGCGCTAGCCCCGGGAAAGGCAAACTGGGACGCGCTCTGCGCAGACGCGAGAAAAACGCCACCGAAGCGGGTGCAGGGCGTGTTGGCAAAACGCCACCGGACGGCCGACACGCCCAAATGTCGCTGCTCAAGGACAGTGCGTCAGCCGGAGGATCGTTGCAGAAGTGCCATTGACCGGGCTATCCTTCCGGCCACCGTCGCCGACACCCTCGTGCAGAACGGGATCTGGGAGTTCGGACGCTTCGCCTCCCGGTACCGCCACCACTTTGGTGAACTGCCGTCGGAGACCGTCCGCCGCCGGGCGGCACCCTGACACGATTCGCCCGCCCGCGGGGCGTTGATGGCGTATACTCCAGGCGGCCTGCACGGAGGCTCTCGGGCGTCATGTGGTCGCTTCCCCAGTCCCGCCAGCCCGAACTCATGGACGACCCCGCGCTCGACGAGGGTGAGCACATGCGGGCCCTCGGTGCCCTGGCCCGCATCAACGTCCTGTCGCGGACCGCCGCGCAGCTCGCCGGTGCGGTCGTGGCGATCGTGGGACGCGATCGCCTGCGGCCCGAAGGCCCGCCGGTGCGGATCGTCGACGTGGCCTGCGGGGGCGGCGACGTGACGCTCGCACTCGCCCGCCGGCTCGCCCGGCAGGGAGCGGTGGAGGTGCTCGGGGTGGATGTCAGTCCCCGTGCGATCGACCGCTGCCGGGACCGCGCCTCCCGTGCCGGATGTGGAGTGCGGTTCGTCGTCCGCGATGTGATCCGAGACGGTTGTCCGCCCTGCGACGTGGCGGTCAGTTCGCTGTTCGTCCACCATCTCGACGACCCCGCGGCACTCGATCTGCTCGCGACGATGCGGCATGCCGTCGCCCACGGCGTCGCGGTCTCCGATCTCGTTCGTAGCCGCGTCGGCCTCGCACTGGCGACCGTGGGCACCAGCGTGCTGGCATCGTCGCGGGTCGCGCGGGTAGACGGACCGCTGTCGGTGCGGGCGGCCCGAACGCCGGCCGAGTATGCCGCGCTCTGCACGGCCGCGGGGCTGGCCGGCGCGAGCGTCCGGAGAGTCTGGCCGGAGCGGGTGCTCGTTCGCTGGTGCCGGGCGGGAGCGTCGGCATGATGGTGAGTCCGGCGCCTGGACCCATGCCAACCACCCTGACGCTGGACGAGGCCGTGGCCCGCCGCTGGGACATGGTCATCGTCGGCGCGGGCCCGGCGGGTGCTGCGACCGCGCTGCGGCTGGCCGCGGCGGGACACGCCGTGCTGATCGTCGATCGCGACGAGTTCCCGCGGGGCAAGGTCTGCGGCTGCTGCCTGTCGAGCGCGGCCATCGCGGAACTCGACGCACTCGGGATCGACGTGCGTTCGTCCGCGGTCGGCGGCGTCCCGCTCGAGCGGGTGCGGCTGATGGTCCGGCGACGGTGGACGCCGCTCGGCATGCCGTCGGGCATCGTGCTGTCCCGCGAGGCCCTCGATGTAACGCTCCTGCGGCGGGCGATCGAGGCGGGCTGCCACTGGCTGCCGCACGCGCACGTGAGCGGCTGCGACGTTGTGGATACGGAGGCCCGCGTGGCGATGCGAGCCGGGGCTGGGCAGGTTGCCACGCTCCGGGCGCGACGGTGCGTGATCGCCACCGGACTCGGCGACCATGTGCGGATCGGCGTTGCTGCGACGGACCGCAGGCGGCGGCGGGTAAACGCGGCCGCACGGATCGGGCTGGGGGCCTGGCTGCCGGAGGATGCGGCCGACCTGGGGCCCGGCGAACTGGTGATGGCGGTGGCAAGGCATGGCTACTGCGGCGTGGTGCGGCTGGAGGACGGGCGGCTCGATCTGGCGGCGGCGGTCGATCGGCGGGCCGTCGCGGCGGTCAGCGGTCCGGCGTCCCTGGTCGTGGAGGTGATCGACGAATCGGGGCTGGGTCGCGCGATGCCGGGGCTCGCCCCCGCGCTGGCCCGGGTGCCGCTGCGGGCGACGCCGCGGCTGACGCATGACGCCCCCCTCGTGGCCGGCGGAGGACGCATCCTGCGGGTGGGAGACGCCGCGGGCTACGTCGAACCCTTCACCGGCGAGGGGATCGGCTGGGCGATTTCGGCCGCCCGGATCCTGGCCGACACGCTGCTCGACACGGCCGCCGAGGAGGTCGGCGTGCGGTATGCCTCCCGACATCGGCGCTACGCCCGTCCGGCCCGCACGCGGTGCCGCGGCGTGGCGCTTGCGGTCCGGGTGCCGCTGGCCATCGCCGCCGCCGGCAGCCTTGCCCGGTTCGCGCCGCCGCTGGCCCGTCGGCTGGTACCGTGGGTCGTGGGCGGTGTCCCGTCGGTGGAAAGCAGCCGATGAGCTTCACCCTGCTCGGCATCGGCACGCGATCGCCGGACCGCCGGATCGCCCAGCAGGACGCCGCATCGTTGGCCCTGTCATTCGCCAATGCGGAACCGGGCGCTGAGCGAATGCTGGCGGCCCTTTACCGGCAGACACGCATCCGCAGCCGCGGTTCGGTGCTCCTCGACGATCCGGCCGGGGAAGCCTATGCGCAGCGATTCTTCGCGCCCGCGACCGGCTCCACCGACGGCGGCCCTTCGACCGGTGAACGGATGGCCCGCTACGCGCGGGAGGCCGGGCCGCTGGTGACCGCGGCGGTGGCGGCGGCACTCGGACGGTCGGGCCTGGCCCCCGCCGACGTCGCACATCTCGTCACCTGCTCCTGCACCGGATTTGCCAATCCGGGTGTTGATCTGGAGATCGTCCGGGAACTGCGGCTGCCGGGCGACGTGAGCCGCACTCACGTGGGCTTCATGGGATGCCACGGCGCATTCAACGGACTCCGCGTGGCCGGAGCGCTGGCCGCCACGAGTCCGGGCCGTCCGGTCGTGCTGGCCTGCGTGGAACTCTGCAGCCTGCACTTCCAATACGGCAGCCGTGCCGATCACGTCGTCGCCAACAGCATCTTCGCCGATGGGGCCGCCGCCCTCGTCGGCATCCATGATCCTGGACGCCCCGGCTGGTCGGTGGTCGCGCAGCGTTCTGAGGTGCTGGCCGACACCGCGGCGGAGATGGGATGGTCGATCGGCGACCATGGCTTCGAGATGACGTTGTCGCCCCGCGTGCCCGACTCGATCGGAAGGGAACTGCCTGCCGCCGTGGATCGGCTGCTGGCGTCTGCCGGGCTCTCCCGGAGCGATGTCGGCAGCTGGGCCGTCCATCCCGGAGGACCGCGTGTTCTCGGCGGGGTGCAGGAAGTGCTCGGCCTGGCGACGGAGGCGATCGACGACTCGCGGGCGGTGCTCGCCGACCATGGCAACATGTCGAGCGCCACCATCCTTTTCATCCTCGCCCGCCTGGTCGCCCGCGATGCGGCGGCGCCCTGCGTCGCCCTGGCCTTCGGACCGGGGCTCACGGTGGAGATGGCCCTGCTAACGCGGGTTGAGGACCACGCCTCCGGCGGCATCGCGGCCGCATGGAACCCGCCGACACGGCCGCGGTGACTCCTCGCCGGTGTCCTGAAAGCTGGCTCCACGGGAGATCCCGACACGAGTGCGGACGGCCGATCGATGATGGGACGGGACGGACCGTGGTGCGGCGCGAGAGCTTGCTTGAGTGGCGTGACCAGGCCGAGCGGCCCGTGCCGGGATACGTCGAGGAGGAGCTGCGCGGTTATCTCAAGTGCGGCATCCTGTTCGCCGCCTTCGACCACGACCTCGACTTCTGCCGCCGGTTCTTCCGCTGGCACAACGAGGAGCATCGCCACCGGGGCATCGGCCTCTTGACGCCTGCAGTCGTCCACAGCGGCCATGCAGACGCAGCCGCGCCTGGTCTGTTGATTGTCACGTCAGTCAGCCGGGTGCGTTCAAGCTCAGCCTCGATGTCACCACGCAGGCAGCCTCTGAAATGAAGGTCACCGTAGCCGGTACCACGTCCACCGTCACGCTGCCCGCAAAAAACTCCTCCCTAGTCTCCATCGGTGAAGTGCAGGTCAAACAGCCGGGCTATATCAGGCTGGACTTCCAGGGAACCAACCGCCAGGGAGCCACCTGGGGTAACTACAAAAAGCTGCTCGTGCAGTCCGACATAGCGAATCTGAAACTGGACTTTGTGCGAGACCACAAAGGAAATAGGTTTTATCGGGGGCGTCGCGGACCCTCGGTCCATCTTGAATACACAGTCCCCTGCGATCTTCCGCTTGAAGATGCCTGCACAGAACTGACTGTGCCGGAAGGGCAGGACACCATGGGCTCCTACTTCATGGCCAACGGGTTCAGGGAAGGCTCTTTCGGCATGCAGGTGAACAGTGCTTCGGAACGCTGCATTCTGTGTTCAGTGTGAAGCCCCTCTGAGACGGACGATCCAAAGTCCATCCCTGCAGAGCAGCGAATCGTAACCCTCGCCAGCGGACCGGATGTCCACATCGGTGAATCTGGCAATGAAGGATCAGGCGGACAAAGCTACCTGGTCCATCCGTGGAAGGCCGGCACCGTCTGCCGATTTCTGACTCAAGTCCAGCCGGACGCCGGCAACAACACGACCACCTACACCCGCTGGTTCAGTGATGCCGCCGATGGCACATGGAACCTGATTGCCAGCTTCCGCAGACCAAAAACCCAAAACACCCTCAAAGGCTTCCACGGCTTCCTCGAAAACTTTGATCCCAACACCGGACATATCGGCCGCCGATGCAAGTACGGTAACATCCCTGCTCGTGATACCATGGGCCGGTGGCACTCGGTCACAAAAGCCCGCCTTACAGTGGATGGCACCGGTGATCAGCGTCATCGACTGGACTTCGCCGGCGGTGCGGGAGGTTCACAATTCTTCCTGCACAACTGCGGCTTCTTCACGGCCACTGCAAAAGCCGGTGATAGTTTCGACGTTCAAACCTCAAGGAACCACCCGCCCGGACGTTCCGTCGCCGACGGATCGCTCCGCTTCCAGCAACAGGTCCACACTGCTCTGTTGCGCATCCCGCCAGTCAGCAGCGGTCGCACGTCGACGCGCATGCCGGGCCAGGGAAGCTCCGTCGGCCTCGCAAATCAGTTGCTGCAGACGAACTGTCTACGGATGTGAACGCCGGAGTTCGAGTGCAAAGCCGCCAGAATCACGCCCACCGGCACCGGCAAGTTCGGACTGGCAGTTCCCATGCGCTGCGGCTGGAACACGTTTCTCAAGCAGGCCAGCTTCGACGCGTGCCTAAAGGCAGTGTGTGAGGGGGTGTTTCTCTAGGCCCAACCCTAGAGTGCCGTTTTCAGCGTCGGGCCTACACGTGCCGTCAGGCTCAGTGATTTTCCGCTGCCCGTTGGTTCTCATAGGCAGCCGCCCATGCGACCATTCCCGCGCGATCAGGCCTGCTTCGACCAACTTCAATCCCTGCAGCCCGTCGAGGCCGTCCGGGCTTGGCTCACAGGGTCATTCGGCTTCGGCGACGAGCCAGCCCTGATCAAGCCATCTTGAAAGACCCGCAGATCGATCTTTCGTCACGGGAGATTTCAGCAGCCTTGGGCGATGCTGGAGACGATGAACTCAGCCCCCAAGAAACGCTGGAACTGCTTCTGACCTACCAGCCGCTCGACGACGACGAAGACGGCCCAGACCGCACAGGTTTTCCACGACGGTGACGCGATGAAAAAGCCCAAGAAGCCAGCCCCTAGCCCAGACAAGACTTTCTCGTTCACGCTCACAAAGGGACAAGTCGAGGGCATCCAGATCGAAATCCCCCTCGACGCTGATCTGGTGGCCGGGGGAACTGAGCAGGAAGACGAGTGGGTCCGGTACGAATGGACGCTGGACGAGATCGGCGAGGCGCTGGAGTTCCTCGCGGCGGCCTGCAATCACGCCGAGGCCCCCAAGGTCGAAGCCCGGCTCGACACGATCTACCGGAAGCTCGAAAAGTTAATCGAGTAGGGCGGGGGCGGGTTTCTCGCTGTGGTTCGTTTGCTGTGATGCGCTAGTCCCACATCCCGACGAACTCGACCTTCAGGCCCTTCTTGCCGACGATCAGCGTCCGGCACCCTGCGGTCCCCAGGGTTGGAGATGACTCCTGGCCGTGGAAGGTGCCGACGCTGATGCGGCCGTCGTCGCGGGCTAGTACTAGGCCCGTCCGCCTGTCGAGAGCCACCAACGATGAGGCCGCGGGCAAACGATCTTGCCGTCGTAGACGCCGTTGCCGGTGCCCACAGAGGCGCAGTCGCCGGCCAGGAGGGTCGAGCAGTAGGTGGCATCGTGTGGGAAGACCGGCAGATTGCGGAGCACGTCGAGCTTCCGGATGATGTCCGCGTCGGTCGCTCCGAGCGTGACCGGAGCCGCCGTCGTCGCCACCATGTAGGTCGCCTCCGCGGTGAAGGGGCCATCGTTGGCTTCGGCCATGCCATCCGCGTCCAGACAGATGGCCTCGCAGCGGTTGGTCACCAGATACACACGGTCGCTGTCGACCGGCATTCACCGATGAGCCGTTCGGGCGGATTCGGCAGCAATCAGACATAATCGATACGCGCCTTTCAGGCTGTGCCACGCTCGTTGGCTCAGTCGGCCCCTCCCCGCCACGTCCGCACGTTTGCCGGCGGGGAGTGACGCTTCCCAAGCTTCTCGTCACGATCTCGGTCGTCGGCGTCACGCTATCGCTGTTGATTCCCGCGCTGAGTGTCGCCAGGGAATCGGCCCGACGGGTGGCCTGTCTCAACAATCTCTCGCAGATCAGCCAGGCCGTCGCCACGTCCAACAGCAGCCAAGGCCATCTTCCCGGCTGGCCGAATGCCCTGCGGGGCTACAGCGAAGTGTCAGGGAAGGCCATCTCCCGGAGCGTGGCGATGCTGCCCTTCCCGGGCGAGTGGGAAATCTCCTCGTGGTGTGAGACCTGCGCGTTGACGCGCGCTGCCCGCGACGACGTTCGGCAGAAGCGGCTGCCCCGCTATGGCTGCCCCACGGTGCTGTCGGTCGCAAAGACACCGCCGCCGCTGTCCTATATGGCCAACGGCGGGGCCGATGCGGAGGTGGTTCGCGCTGACGGGCAACAGTTTCCGGGTGATGCGGCGATCGTCGATGGGGTCGGGGCCGCCAACTACTTGACGGTGACGGCGTATCGTCCACGCTGTTGATCACGGAGCGGGCCGGCTTCGAGGCCCCGCTCGACGCCCCCTGGGCGGACAGCCCGCCACCAACGCCGCTCAACGCCAACGCGGTGGCGACGATCCACCTCGTCTTGCATCCGCCCGCGCTGGCCTCCGGAGCCACTCCGGCCACCGGTCTGTGTGTGATCAACCCCACGGCGAGCACCACGATCTCGCAGCAGGCGGACTGGCAGTCCCGCTACCTGTCGTCGCGGCATCGCGAGGGCGTGTGTGCCGTCTTCTGCGATGGCCGTGCCCAGTTCATGAGCGACAAGATCGCCCCCTGGGTCTATGGGCAGATCCTGACCAGCGACGCCCGGGCCACTTCGAACCGGGCCGCGGCCTGGGAGATGTATGCGGTCAATGGCCAGTGGGTGCGGTACGTGTTCGACGAAGAGGACCTCGCGCAGGCCACGTGAGTCTGTGGAATGACGGCTGCCACCGCCCTGCGGCGGCTGTCCGCGACGAGGTCTCGCCTGGGAACCTCACGTCGGCCACCGCCGGGACGCTTCCGGGCCCTCGCCGCGGGTGCCGCAGAACGACACCTCGATACCGAGGGCCTGGGCAACCGCGGCCTTGGCCAGCGCCGCCCGATCGGCGGCCGCCGCGTCGCGAGCGTAGGCCACCTGCACGTGGTTGGCCTTGTGGCGGGCCATCATCTGATCGCGGGTCACTCCGTAGGTGACGGCGTGCATGATCGGCCACTGGGGCGTCGTGGCGTCGAGCCGACGGCGTGTCTCGGCCGCCGGCAGGGCCACGACCCCCGCCCGGCCGATATCCATGCAGAGTTTGTCGCGGCCGCCGTGGCCATCGACCCAGATGCGGCTCCAGACGATCTCCCCCGGCCGGCTCACGCCCGCCAGCGTGCTGCCGCCGAGCCGGAAGTACATCGGCGGCTGACGGAAGCCCTCGGCTCCCTTCCAACCACCGGTGAAATGGCTGGGGGGCGCGCCGCCGGAGATCTCGAACACCCATACCCAGCGATCGGTGGATCCCGATCGATCCCAGTCGCCCCAGCGGATGTCGTGGAGCGTGTTCTCGGCTGGTTCGCCGAGGGCTTCGTGCACCCGCTGCGTAATCAGCCCGTCGAGGCCGGCACACTCGTCGACCTCGTTGAAATGCACGAGCGGTCGGCCCTTAAACAGGACGCGTGACGTGCCGTCGGCGGTCACCGGGGGCCGCCGCGACTCGTTGAGCATGCCCTCCACGAGGTCGCTGGCCGGCAGGAGGTCTTTGAGGCCCTGCTGGTACTGGATGCCCACCAGGTCACAGCCGTAGCGATCGGCGATCCGCAGTGCCGCGACGTACATCCGGCACTGCAGGAGCACCTGCTGACGGGTCAGGTCGGTCGCCTCGTCGCGACCGAAATGAAACCGCATCCCAGCTTTTTCGAGCCACTGAAAGACGCCGCGGGCCTCCCGCTCCGACACCCGCATCGTCTCGTGGTAGAGCGCGCTTTGGCTGAGTCGCTCCTTGAAGACACCCGTCGCATGGAGCAGGCGGTCGGGGATGATCGCGTTTTCCATCCCCATGCAGCCCTCGTCGAACACGCCCATCAGCGCCTTGTCGTGCACGAGTTGGGCGGCGATCGCGGTGCCCAGCTTGCGGACTGCCGGCGGGAGCCGCACCGTGTCGCCGGGCACGACGTGGCTCGTGTCGTGATGGATCGAACGCGTCTCCAACCAGGCGTCGAGATGACGGGCGAAGGAGCTGCTGGAGAAGTCGTCGGCCCAGAGCGTCGCGGAGGGGACCCCAGACTTGGTGAGTGAGCCGTTGAGGTTGAGCATCCCGACGAGGCCCGGCCATTGACCCGACCAGTTGGCCACCGTGAGGATCGGGCCGCGGTGGGTCGTCAGCCCCGGCAACACATGGTTGCTGTATTGCCAGACGGCCTCGGCCACCACCAACGGCACGTCGGCGTCGATGCCGCCGAACACGTCGAGCCCCTCGCGAGCACTGGCGATGAAGCCGTGGCCGCGTCGCTTCGATGGTTCGTGGCCGCGGTCGAGTTTCCATCCCGCGCGGGCGAAGGCAGCCGACAGGGCGGCCTCCATCGCCTTCTGCGCCGGCCAGCAGACGCGGTTGGCCTCCTCGCGGAGGTCTCCACTGGCGATGAGCACGGCGCGGCGGCCGCCTTTTTGCGCGGCTGGGGAGCGGCTGGCGATCATGATCTGGGTCCTCGAACAAAGCCGGCCCGCGCCGGCGTGGGTACGCCTCGGCTCGGGCGGGATGAACGCCGCGCAGGCGGCGCCGGACACAACTATACTGTGGCCTGTCGACGGCCGGCCATGCCCCGTCGACGCTCCCCGGAGGCACGAGTGATGCGGATCAGAAACCAGTTCCCGTCGATCCTGGTCGTCACGATCGCGGTCGCCGCCGTCGGCCGGATGAGCCGCGCGGAGGATGCGGCCCCGGCCGCCGCAGCGCCGACCCCGGCGGCCACGCTTTCGGACTTCAAGCGTTGGGTGATCGCGGCCGACTACGCGTCCGACGGCCAGTTGCTCCTGACCGCCGGCGGCGAGAGTCTCCTCTACCGCCCCGGCGACGTGGTCGCCTGGAAAGCGGCCGACGGGGCGCGGGTCGCCGACTTCGCCGGTCACCCCACCGCCGTGTGGGCGGTCGACATCTCCACCGACGGAAAGCTCGCCGCCACGGCCGG
>VGYP01000098.1 GCA_016872955.1 Planctomycetota bacterium | reverse complement strand
AGAATCGTGCGACATGACCACCGGTGCGGAAGCGAAAGCCCGGCCCTCCACGGGTGCCGACGAAGGTACCCAACCGCCCCGCGGCGGTCACCCGGCAGTTTAGGTCAGCGGCGGTCCGCCCTCAAACCCCGACTGTGGGCGACGCTCGTCCAAAGTATTTTCAATACCGTGCCTGCCGATCAGCCATCTCGCACCGCCGTCGTCGTCTTCGTGGGTGCCGGTCCGGGTGCTGCCGACCTGGTCACCGTGCGGGGCGTGGCGGCGGTGCGGTCGGCCGACGTCGTCGTCCACGACCGACTCGTGCCGGCGGCCCTGCTCGGCTTGATCCCCCCTCACGTCGAGCGAGTCTACATCGACCGCAGTGATCCGGCCGATCACGACCCGGGCCAGTCCACGGGTGAACTGCTCGTCCGACTGGCCGCCGCAGGCCGCCGCGTGGTGCGGCTCAAAGGGGGTGACCCGACCGTGTTCGCCCGCCTCGCCGAGGAACTCGGCCCGCTGCAGCGCGCCGGTGTGGCCGTCGAGATCGTTCCGGGCGTCACCGCCGCCACGGCCGCGGCGGCTGCTGCCGGCATCCCGTTGACGAGCCGGGAGGTGGCCTCGAGTCTGACGATCGTCACCGGACACGAGGCCAGCGGCAAGACGACGGCGGTCGACTTCGCCGCGCTCGCGGCGGTTCCCGGGACGATGGCGGTCTATATGGGCGTCGAGCAGATCGGTGACTGGTCGCGGCTGATGCTGGCCGCGGGCCGTCCGGGTGACACGCCGGTGCTCGCCGTCAGTCGCTGCTCGTGGCCCGACCAGTGGACCGCCACCTCGACGCTCGCCGCCTGCGCTGGCGACGCCCGCAGCCAGGGGTGGCGGTCTCCGGCGGTGCTGATCGTGGGCCAGGTGGCCGCCGCGGCCCACGGCCGAGAGCCGTTGGCCGGACGGCCGGTGATCGTGACGCGACCTCCGGGCCAGGAGATGGAACTGGTCGCCATGATCCGGGCCGCCGGCGGCTGGCCGGTGCACGTCCCCGTGATCGGCATCACCGACCCGCCCAGTTGGGCCCCGCTCGACGACGCCCTCGGCCGGCTCGACACCCAGGATTGGATCGTGTTCACGAGCGTGAACGGGGTGAGGGGTTTTGTGGCACGGCTCCGCCGCCTCGGCCGCGACGTCCGCAGCCTGGGGACCGCCCGACTGGCGGCCATCGGACCGGCCACCAGCGCGGAGCTGGAGGCGGTGGGCCTCGTCTGCGACCTCGTGCCCCCCGACCATCGCTCCGAGGGGCTGCTCGCGGCGTTCACCGACCAGCCACGTGGCAGCCGCTTCCTCCTGGTGCGGGCGACCGCCGGCCGCGATCTCCTGCCTCGCGGACTCCTGGCCCAGGGTCACCACGTCGAGGAAGTGGCGGCCTATGCCAGCGAACCGCGGGCCGCAATCGACGACGGGGCCCGCGCGGCGACCGCGGTCAGCGACGCCGCCTGGATCACGGTCACCAGCGGAGGCATCGTCGAGGCGGCCGTGAAGTTGTTCGGCGGCCGGATGCGGGGCTGGCGGATCGCGAGCCTCAGTCCCGTCACCTCGGTCGCGCTCAGGCGGTTCGGGCTCGAACCCACCGTCGAGGCCGCCGAGCCGAGCATGGCGGCCCTCGTGGCGGCCATCGTGGGCCACGAGCGGACGATCGGGCCCGCAGCGGCCGGCGAACCGTCAGGGTCGGCCCAGGGCGTGCAGATGCCGCAGGGGCAGCGCCGCGCTCGGCCGCGGCGGGGCCGGCCGGCTGACCCGACGTGACGCGACTCTCCGGCCTGCGCGGCTCACGGGGAGTCGGTTTGAGCCTGCGACAGGCGGGCGTCGATATCCGCTGCGTGGGGAGGCGGGCGCGTCGGTCTCGCCGGCTCGTGGGACGCGGAATGAAGGCTTCGAAGACACCAGCCACGATCGTGCTCTGCGCGACCGTGGGCCAGGCCGTGCGGGTCGAGTCGGTCCGGGTGGAGTTCCCGGCCCGTGGATCGGCCGTGCCGGTGACGTGGATCGCCCCCTGGGAGTCCCTCGCGGCCGCGGCGGAACTCGCCCGCGGGCAGCCCGGCTCAGCGGCCGTCATCGACCTCCCCCCAGCCGCCTTCGAGTCGCGCCGACGACTGCGGTCGCTGCTAGCCCGTGGCCGAAAGCTGCTGCCTGGACTCGATGCGGTCGCCATCCGCGGCCCGGTCGTCGCCGAACACCGCAGCCTGCTGGTCGAAGAGGGCATCCGCGGGGCGGTCGTCGAGTCGCTGGGCGGTCTCGGCCGCGGCTCGCGCCGCCCGGCGCCGAGCGGTTGGCGGTGCCGCAATGCGGCCTGGGGCCTGTGGGAGGTCGAACTCGCCGCCCCGCGACATGCCCGGCCCTGGGTATGGCTGGGCATTCACGCGTTAACGCGGCCGACGTGGAGCGGCCTGCACGTGCTCCGAACCGACGGACTGACCGCGGGCCATGGCGGCAACACGTTCCTCGCGTCGCGGCTCGCACGCTGGATCGCCTGGGCGGGCCGGCACATCGCCCGCGGCACGGCCACGGCGGTGTCATTGCCCGGCCTCGTCAGCCGGCTGTCAGGGGAAGAGCAGTCGGCCGCGGATCGCTCCGTCCTGCGGGCCGCCTGACGGATCGACTCGCCGTCCGGCGGCTTCCGCCGCCCCCGGCGGTTACCGCGCGCGACCCCTCGAACGGCCGGTCGTCTCGATCAGCGACCAGCTCAGATAGGCCGTGATCGCGCCGCCGAGGATGAACGCCGCGTCGAGCAGCATGCTCGTGCGGCGGAACGGGAAAGCGGCCGCGAGATCCGCCAGAAACAGGATCACGATCAACCCCGAGACGATCAGGCCCGTGAACGCAAGCGACTTCGACACGTGACCGATCGTCCCGTGGGGATGGTGGCTGGAAAAGAGGCCCTGTCCATACCATAATCGACGTCCGTCAGGGAGCCAGCCGCGTCCCGGCCCCTCGCGGCCGCTGGAATCGACGGGGCGGCCGGCCCCGTTTTCATGGCGGGACCTCAGGCGTGAAGACCGCTTCCGACCACGGCCGAACGGCCGTCTACACCGGCTCGTTCGATCCGATCACGCTCGGTCACCTCGACGTCATCGGGCGGGCCAGCCGGATCTTCGACCGCATCGTGGTGGGCGTCGGCATCAACCCCGACAAACAGCCGCTGTTTTCGCGCGAGGAGCGGGTCGGGCTGGTGCGGGAGTCGCTCGACGGCTTCGGGAACGTGGTGGTCGAACTGTTCAGCGGCCTCTCGGTCGACTTCGTCCGCCGGCAGGACGCGCACGTGCTCTTACGCGGTGTCCGCTCGCTGACCGACATCGAGGCGGAGTTCACGATGACGCTCGCCAATCGCCGCCTCGACGCGAGCGTCGAGACCGTCTTTCTGATGGCCGACGCCGCCTACTCCCACATCTCGTCGTCGCTGCTCAAGCAGATCACGCCCCTGGCCGACGACGAGGCGCTGCTGAGGTTCGTGCCGGCTCCGGTCGTGAAGGCTCTGCGAGCGAAGTTCACCACGACGTAAAGCCGCGTCCGCCGGCGCCGGATCGTCGTCAGGACGTCCGCGCCGGTGCTGCAATCGCGTCGGCCAGATCGCCGCGGCCGATCGGTCGGCGATGCGCACGCCCGTACCGGCGGATCATCAGGACGTTCGCTCCGGGACGGGCAGACACTGGGGCTTGGGAGACGCCGGCTTCGTCAGTTGGGACTCGCGCCGCCACCGGCTGCCTCGAAATGCTGCCGCAGATACCGAGCCCGCTCGATGTTGTGATCCTTGGTGTCGAGCTCGATGCCCCGAATCTTCTGGAGGTGCGCGGGCTGCGTGCGAACCAGCAGCGAGTTGATGTCGGCGATCTTCACGTCGCCGATCAGGCCCAGCAGCACACCCATCCGCACGCGAGACAGCAACTGCATCGTCTCCTCCGCGGTGATCGTCTGCGCCGTTCGCAGGATGCCGAAGGCCCGGCTCACCTGGTCGTGAACGTTCTGCTGGGTCTCACGCACCAAAAACTCGCGGGCCCGCCGCTCGTAGTCGATCAGCACCGGCACCACCTCCCCGACCTGCGCCACCAGTTCCTCCTCGGTGCGGCCGAGGGTCGTCTGGTTGGAGATCTGGTAGAAGTCGCCCATGGCCTGGGAGCCTTCGCCGTACAGGCCGCGGACGGCCAGCGAGATCTTGTGGAGGCTGCGGAACACCTTGTCGATCTGGCGGGTGATCACGAGCGCCGGCAGGTGGAGCATCACGCTCACGCGGATGCCAGTGCCCACGTTCGTCGGGCAGGCGGTCAGGTAGCCCCAGCGCTCGTGGAAGGCGTAGGGCACGACGCAGCCGATCTGGTCGTCGACCATGCTGATCTGGCTCCAGGCCCCCTGCAGGTCGAGGCCGCTGTGCAGGCACTGGATGCGAAGATGATCCTCCTCGTTGATCATCAGGCTCACCTGCTCGACCTTGTCGATCGCCACGCCCCTCGCCCCCTGGGCCTCGGCGTGCTCGCGACTGATCAGCTGCCGTTCCACGAGCAGCTGGCGGTCGACCTCCTCGAGCCGGCCGACGTCGATGTAGTCGAGGTCGCGGCCCATCGGCGCCGTCGCGATCCGCTCCCGCAGAAACCGCTCGATCTCCTCGCGATCCTGGTCACTGGCCCGGGCGACGAAGGGAAACTGGGCCAGGTTGCGGGCCAGCCGGATGCGACTACTCATCACGATGTCGGACTCTGGGCCGGTGCCCTTGAGCCATTCGCCGGTCGCCTGCGTGAGTGCGTCGAGTTTCATGGGGTCGCGGTGGTGTGGGGCGGGCGTCGGTCGCCGCAGTGGTCCTGGGATCACGCCTTCGGGGGCACGTGCCAGCGGGCTTCAATGTCGCGGATCTGGTCCCGCAACTCGCGGGCCCGCTCGTAATCTTCCTGGCCGATGGCCGTGCGCATCGCCTCGCGGAGGCCGATCACGCTGGTCAATTCGGCGGTCGACTCGGGCTGGCCGGTGGCCGCGCGGTCGGGCCGCCGGCCGGTATGCCGCGTGGCGCCGTGGATGTTCGAGATCAGGGGCTCGAGCTCCCTCTCGAACTGAACGTAATCGTGCGGACAGCCCAGCCGGCCCTGGTTGCGGAACTCAAAGAACGTGATCCCGCACATGTCGCAGGCCTTCTTGTCGAGCAGGGCCAGTTCGTCGGCCGTCTGCCCGACTGTGAGCGGGCCCGTCAGGCCGCCACCCTGGGAGGGCTCCTCGCCGCCGCCGGTCTCCGCCTGGTTGAGGTAGGCGCGGGCGTGGTCCTCGCAGAGGTGCAACTCGCGCACTTCACCGGTTTCCAGTTCCGTGATGTGGAACACCGCCGGCTTGTCGCACTTCTGGCACTTCATCGGCATCACCCTCCGGACCGCTGGGGAATCATAGCGGCTCACCGGCGACCGGTCGCCACCGTGCGGCCCCAGGGGGGGCGGGGTCGAGAGGGTCGTGGCGGCGGCAAGGCGGCCGTGATGTTGTTGGGGGCCCTGGGGCAGGGTTACTCTGCGGTCCGGCGACCCCGCCTTCACACGGCGGCCGCCAACCCTCACGGCCGGTTCTCCATGGCTCACCTCCCGGACAGGACGCGATTCTCGGCCCTGGCGACCGACAGCCGGCTGGTGCCCGTCTACCGGCGACTCTTCGCCGACGCGCTCACGCCGCTGTCGGCCTTGGCCCGGCTCGACGCCGGCGAGTCTGCCTGCCTGTTCGAGAGCGTGGTGGGCGGTGAGAAGGTGGGCCGCTACAGCTTCCTGGGGGCCGACCCCTTTCTGCGGCTCGAGGCCCGCGGCCGGCATGTGCGGGTGGTCTCCGGAGGCACGACCGAGACCTTCGAGAGCGACGACCCGCTGGCCGATCTCGAGCGTCGCGTGGCCGCCTACCGTCCGGCACGGCTGCCCGAACTGCCCCCGTTCACCAGCGGCGCGGTGGGCTACGCCGCCTACGACGCCGCGCGGTACGTGGAACGGCTGCCGAACGAGCCGCCCGACGACCTCGGCCTTCCCGATCTTGATTTCGCCTTCTACGACCGGCTCGTCGTGTTCGACAACGCCACCAAGGCGATCGACGTGGTCGTGTTGGCGTGCATCGACGACCCGTCGCCTGCCGGCGTAGAGCGGGCCTATGCCGACGCCTGTGGCCGGATCGACCAGACCATCGCCCGGCTGGCCGCTGCTAGCGACTGGCCTCCGCCGGCCGACATCGGCCCCCGTCACGAGCCGAGGTGCCTTACCGACGGCACCGGCCGCTCCGCCTTCGATCGCGAGGCGTTTCTGAAGGCCGTCGAGCGGTCGATCGAGTACATCCGCGCCGGCGACATCTTCCAGGTCGTCCTGAGCCGTCGGTTGGAGGCACCCTTCGAGGCCGCGCCCCTGGAGCTCTACCGCACACTGCGGGTCGTCAATCCGAGCCCGTTCATGTTCTACCTGCGGTCGCCCTCGTGCACGCTGGTCGGCAGTTCGCCCGAGATCATGGTCCGGGCCGTGGACGGCACGGTGACCGTCCGCCCGCTGGCCGGCACACGGCGGCGCGGAGCCACGCCCGAGGAGGACTTTAGCCTGGCGGAAGACCTGCTCGCCGATCCCAAGGAACGGGCGGAGCACGTGATGCTCATCGACCTCGGACGCAACGACGTCGGCCGCGTGGCCGAGATCGGCTCGGTCGAGCTCTCCGACGTGATGACGATCGAGCGCTACAGCCACGTGATGCACCTGACGAGCAACGTGACCGGCCGCCTGCGCCCCGAACTCTCGGCGTTCGACGCCCTGCGGGCCTGCCTACCGGCGGGCACCGTGTCGGGGGCGCCCAAGATCCGCGCCATGCAGATCATCGACGAGCTCGAGCCGGTCCGCCGTGGTCCCTACGCCGGCGCGGTCGGCTATGTCGACTTCACCGGCTCGATGGACACCTGCATCGCCCTGCGGACCATCGTCGTCAAGGATGGTCGGGCGTTCGTCCAGTCGGGGGCGGGAATCGTGGCCGACAGCGTGCCCGAGCGGGAGTTCGAGGAGACGGTCAACAAGGCCCGCGGACTGCTCGTGTCGATCGAGATGACGGCCGACCGGCTCGCGGCGGGGGCGGGGCCCGGGCGGCGCGTGCGGGAATGATCCGCTGCGAACGGGCCAGCGTCGAGCAGGCCGGGCAACTCGTCCTTCAAACGGTGTCGCTGCACGTCCGCACCGGCGAGGCCTGGGCGGTGATCGGCCGCAGCGGGGCGGGCAAGAGCATGCTCATCGCGGCGGCCGCCACGGCCGTGCCCCTCCATGCCGGCGACATCCTGGTCGATGGCCGTTCCGTGCGGCGTGAGGCCGGGGCGGTGCGGCGGGCGGCGGGCTACGTGCCCGACCGGCCCCCCGATTGGCCCGGACTGCGGGCGTCCGAACTGCTCGAGGTCTGCGGGGCCGCGGCCGGCCTGCGGGGGCGGGACCTGGCCCAGGCGATCGAACGGGGCCTCGCCCTGGCGGGACTCGCGGGCCGGGGCGGCGACGACATCGACACGCTCGACGCCGGCCGCGGCAAACGGCTGCTGGTGGCCCGCGCCCTCGTCCACGACCCGCAGGTGCTGCTGCTCGACGACCCGTTCGCCGGACTCGATCCGGCCGGCCGTCGCGACATCGAGCGGCTCGTGGACGACGCCCACCTGATGGGCCGCACCGTCCTGGCCGCGATCGACGACGCCCGCGTGCCGGACTGCTTCACGCATCTGGCGGTGCTCGCCGAAGGACGGCTCGTGGCCGGTGGCAGCAACGACCCCGCCACGTTCGCCGATGGCCGCCGCTGGCGGTATTGCCTGCGGTGCCCCGGTCGGGCCGCCGATGCCGAGCGAGCGGTGGTGCCGATCGTCGGCTCCGCGGTAGTCGCCGACGCCGACATGCTCGTGGCGACCATCGATCTGGCCGCCGTCTCTCCGGCCGACGTCGTGGCGGCCGCCGCCCGCGCAGGCGTGCCGATCGAGTCGGCTGGCTACGAGCCACCGTGGCAGGCGCAGCTCTTGGAGGAGTGATCGGCGGTGTCGTGCTCGGCTCGGGCGTCATGCCCGCCGCTCGCTCCCGGCCGACCGCGATCGTCAGGCGGCCTCGCCCCAGGCGCGGCGGATTTCGGCGAGGCCCTCGACGCAGAGGTCGTACTCGTCGGAGAGCCGTTCGAAGAGGGCCCGTTCGTCGGCGGCCTCGTCAGGTTCGAGCGCGGCGGCGAGCCGATAGGCCCGCTTGCCGGCGGCCTTGTAGCCGACCAGGTCGGTGCGAGGGACCGGCCCGCGGTAACACGCCAGGGCCTCGGGATAGAGGCCGCTCCAGAAGAGGGTCACGTCGCCGAGGTGGCGATATTCCTCGCGGGCCTCGGCGGCGTCGGCACGTCGCTCGCCGGCGAGGAGCAGCTGGCCGACGTCGGCCAGCTGCTCCACGCCGGCCCCCGGCAGCACGGCGAGACGCTCGTGGCGGATGAACCGCACGAGCAGCACGGAGACGTAATCGACCAGCGGAGGATCGACCACCCCCAGCCGGGCCTGGAAGGCGTACTCGGTGAGCCCGCGAAAGAAGCGATCGAGGTCCGACGGATCTCGTGCGGAGAACATCGCAACGACAACCTCCGGGCAGGTCGCCGCTGCGGCCTGCCACAAGTCCGCCGCTCGGCCGGCGGGGTGGTGGGGACCGAAGGCTGAAGGGCGGGAGCGGCCGCGGCCGTGCCACCACCCATCGCCACCCAGATTGTAGGCAAGCATGCCCTGCCGCGGCCATACCAGTCGGCAGCCTGCGACGAGACCGTGTGCCACGGACTGTTCGCCAGCGAGACGCGGGCTGCGGCGACGCAGTGCCACCAAGGCGGCCGCCAGTCCGGCTGCGGCCAGGGCGAGGCTCGCCGGCTCGGGGACGGTGGAGACGAGGTTGAGGTCGCTGCCGCTCTGGGCGATCGTCCAGGTGCAGGGCTGCGACGGGCTGAAGTTGGTGGCGTTGCCGTTGCCGTCGGGGCCCGTGGCGGAGACTGACCAGAGGTTGCTGTCGAAGCGGTTCGAGGCATCGAGGCCGGTGAGGTCAAGTTTGCCGGCGATGCTCGTCAGATCCCAACCCGTGCCCGCGGCGGCGGCCGCATCGTGGATCTGCCAGTTGTAGTCGCCGCCGCCGGGCTGCCAGACGGCATTGCCGCTGACGCTGATCGTGCGGTGCCGGCGAGCGTGGCCCTGCTCTGCACGGCGACCACGCTCGAGGCGATGGCCCCCGTCACGCGGAGCGTGCCCGCCGAGACGGTCGTGCCACTCGACAGGCTGCCGGTGCCGCTGATGGCCAGTTCGCCGAGGTCCGCGTGAGCGTGTTGGAGCCGGTCAGGCTGCCGCCGCTGCCCGTGGCGATCGTGTAGGCCGCGTTCGAGGTGGTGAACGACAGGCTGGTGAGCTGGGGGTCGCCCCGTCGAGGCTGACGGTCGTCGCGCGGGTGGGCCCGGTGCCGAAGGTGGCCGTGTCGTTGACGCTCAGCGAGCCGTCCACGCCGGGCAGGCCGCCGGGCACGTCCCAGTTGGCGAAGCTGTCCCAAACACCGCCGGCTGCGTGCGACCAGATCGACTGGCCGCTCGAGCCCTGGGCCGAGACGTTGACCACCTGCGAGCCGATGCTCGCCGCCGATCGGCCGCTCGTGCCGGCGCCGGACGTGGAGAGGCCGAGCGTGACGCTACCGGTGTTGCCCGTGCCGACGTTGGCGACGCTGGCCAGCCCGAACGTCACCGTCGCGTTCGAGCCGGCCGCCAGCGGGCTGGCGACGGTGGGCAGCCCGAAGACGACCGAGGTCCCCCCGGAGGTCACCGAGGAGGCGGCCGCGGGGCCGTGCGTACCGCGATCGCCAGGCCGCCGTGGTGCGGTTTTCGGCAGCGGTTTGGCTGGGCTTCATCTCGGACTCGTCTGCACGTCGTG
>VGYP01000097.1 GCA_016872955.1 Planctomycetota bacterium | reverse complement strand
CAGATCGAGTGGCTCGTGCCGCGGGGCGTCGTCGTGACCGGTGGCCACCGGGGGCCCCCGACCGGCCGCGGGACGGAGCATGGGCCCGTGCTCCGTCCGCCGGCCGGTGGCTGGCTTGGTGCGGGGGCCGTTGCCAGGGACCGGCTGCAGCAGTCGCTCGCGTCGCGGGCGGCGGTGACCGAGCCGGACGCAGCCTGCACGATCGTCCTCTCCTCGGGCACGACCGGCTCGGCGCACGGCGTCGTGCACTCGCAGCGGGCGCTGCTCGCCAACGCCCGCGCCGTATCGGATGTCTTCTTGCGCGATCCTCGCGACGTCCGGCTGGCCTGGCTGCCGGCCAGTCACGCGCTGGCCAGGGTGGGCGACTTCTACACCGCGATCGTGCGCGGCGGCTGCCTGAACGTGGTCGGTGATCGGCGGCTGATCCTCGCCGCCTGTCGGGCGTTACCTCCCACCGTGATCCTCGGCGTGCCGGCATTCTTCGAGCGGCTCGAGGCGGGAGTACGAGGCGGCCGCCTCGACGACCTCGCGATGGCGCTCGGTGGGCAGGTGCGTGTCTGCGTGTCGGGCGGGGCACCGCTGCGGCGACGGACCGCCGAGTGCTTCGCGGCCCGGGGCGTGCCGCTGGTGGAGGGCTACGGCCTGGCCGAGGCCGGACCTGTCGTGTCGCTCTCAAATCCCCGCATCGCCCGGCCGGAGTCCGTCGGTCCGGCCGTGGCCGGCGTCGAGGTCCGCATCGACGAGCGGCCAGCGAGCCGAGGGCAGTTGCTCGTGCGGACGCCAGGCCGCGCGCTGGGCCTGGTCGCGGCCGGGGCCAGTGTGGCCACGCCGTTGCCGGAGTGGATCGAGACTGGCGACCTGGCGTCGCTCGATGCGGACGGCCACCTGCGGATCACAGGTCGCCTCAAGGACGTGATCGCCCTGGCGACCGGCACCAAGCTTCCGCCGGCAGAGGTCGAACGGACGCTCGCCGAGGACGAAGCCGTGGCCCAGGTCTGCGTCGTGGGGGACGGTCTGCCGTGGCCGGTGGCGCTGGTGGTGCCCGAGCCGGCCGTCGTCAGGCGGACGGTGCGTCGGCTCGGACTGCCCGTGTTCACCCGGTCGGCAGCCTTGCGACACCCGCGGCTGCTGGCCTGGTTCGCACGGCGTCTGGCACGCCGGCAGCGGGAGCTTCCGCGGGCCTGGCGGGTGCGGCGGATGGCCCTCGTCGGCAGGGCCTTCGACGCGGCGCACGGCGAGGCCACGGAGTCGCTCAAGCTTCGCCGCGACGCGGTGGCCCACAACTTCGCCGCCAGCATCGCCGCGTTGGCCGGTGACCGGCCGCCCAGAGGGTGCGTCGCGGTGGACGAGCGACCGACCAGCCCGCCGCCCGGCGCGGAGCGAGGCTGGCTCGTGCCGAGCCTCTGGACTGGCGGCGACGGCGGGTTTGCCTGGGCGGCGGCCGCCACCCAGGCGCCGCTGGCGACCGCGGTCGAAGCGGTGCTCGAGCGTGCGATGGGCGACGTCGCGCATCTCCGCGCGGCGGGCGGGCTCTATGAGCCGCCGTCGGTCCCGCCGGCCGCCGCGGCGCCGATCCCCGATCCGCCGCCGACTCCGCGAGGCAGATTTTCCTCGGTCGCCGAGCAGGTGCTCGGCGAGGCCGGACTCTGGGGCCTGGCCGTGCCCGAGGCGTTCGGCGGTGCCGGCGGCTCGGTGCTCGACGTCGCCCGTGCCGTCACGCGGCTGGCCGCCGAGGTGCCCACCGCCGCCGGGATGCTCGCCGTCCATTCCTCGATCGGCGCCGTCTCGGCGTTGGTCGCGTTCGGCACGGCCGAACAGCAGGCCCGGCATCTGCCCGGCCTCGCCGCCGGTCGGCCCCTGTCGATCTTCGCGGCCACGGAAGCGGATGCAGGCTGCGATCTTTCCCGGGTCAGAACGCATGTCGAGCCACGCGGGGGTCGACTGCGGCTCACCGGCACGAAGATGTTCATCACGGGGGCCGCCCACGGCCGGCTCGTGAAGGTGCTGGCCCTCCGCGACGGCGCGCCGATCGTACTGCTCGTGCGGCTGCCCGACGCCGATACGCCCACGTTCCGTTTGCGGCACTACGCCCTCCATCCCCTCAAGCACGCGGCCAACGCGGCCCTCGAGTTCAGCGGGTTCGAGGTGGACGAGGCGGACGTGCTCGTGCCACCGGCCGGCGACGCCCTGGCGCCGGTCTGGCATGGCCTCAATCGTGGTCGCACCATGCTCGCCGCCCAGGCGGCCGGCACGCTGCGGCTGATGCTAGGGCAGGCGCTGGACTATGCCGGCAGCCGTGAAACATGGTCCCGGCCCATCGCCTCACGGCAACTCGTGCAGGGGCGTCTCGGTCGCATCGCCGCCGCGATCGTGGCGTGCGATGCCATCAGCGGGTGGGCGGCGACGGCCATCGACTCGCACGCGGGGGGCGAGTGGGAGGCGATCGTGGCGAAGGTGGTGGCGAGTCGGTGCGTGCGGGAGGCCGCCATCGACGCGCTGGGCATCCACGGTGGTCGGGCCTTCCTGGTTGGACATCCGCTCGGTGACTCGCTCCACGACCACTTCGCCGTGGGGGTCTACGAGGGGGAGAGTGACCTGTTGGGCCTCGCGTTGTTCCGGGGTCTGGCAAAAGCCCATCCCCTGGCCGGAGGCAGGGATGGCGCGGGCCGACTGGCGGCGGCCGCCGGCTGGTTGGCCTGGCGAGCGGCCGCCTGGGCCCGCAGCGCCGCCCGCGGCGATGCCGCGATCCTCGATCGGCACCTACAGGCCCATGCCAGCGCCGCACGGCGTGGGCTCGTGCGCTCGGCGTTGGCCATCGATGCAGCGATCCGTCGCTACGGCCGAGGCCTGGCCGAGCGGCAGCTCGAGATCGCGGCCCTCTCCGACGCGGTCCGCGAGTTGGCGAGCGTGTTGGCCGTGGTGCATCACGCCGACATGGCCGGCGACGAAAATGCCTGTCGCGCGGCCGACTGCTGGAGTCGCCTGGCGCTCGCCCGGGCGGCCGGTCGTGGCCCGTCCGCCAACGACCTGGCGGCGGTCGCGGCCCTGGGGGCCTCCGCCTGTGACCCTCGAGACCGGTGGTAGCGCCGCAGGAAGCGGTGATGAGCCACCGTCGACAACCTTGGCGGGTCCCCCGGACGGGCGCGGCGTCGAGGGCCAGAGATGACGGAGGCCACCGCCAACGGGCCGTCCGCGTGGTCGCTCAGCGGCTTCGCACGAGCACCGGCCACCAACTGCACAGGTACCAGGCACGGGGCGTGGCGAGTTCCGCGAGGTTCGCGAGCGAGGCACCGGCCCGGTTGCCGCCGAGCACCTCGTCGAGCAGCCCCTTCGGCGGCGAATACTTCACGACGCGGATGGTGTTCGCGTCGCGGCCAGCCAGTTCGACCGCCCGCCCGATCGCATCCTCAAGAAATCCGATTCGGTCGACGAGTCCGGCCGCCCGGGCCTGCTCGGCGGTGAAGATCTGGCCGGTCGCGACCTTGTCGATCGCCGCGTCGTCGAGTTTCGGCCGGCCGGCCTTCACAATCTCCTTGAACCGCACAAACATCCCTTCGACGAGGGACTCGAGCACCTCCCGCTCCCGCTTCGCCAGCTCGGGCGAGCGTTCCTTGGTGGGGCTGAGCATCTCCTTGAGCGGGCCACTGGCGATCGAGTCGTCGCGGACGTGCAGCCTTTCGAGCGCGGATGACAGGTCGAAGTGGGGAATGATCACGCCGATCGAGCCGGTCAGCGTGGCGGGTTCCGCATAGATCACGTCATCCCGGCCGCCGTTGGCCATCCCCACGTAGTAGCCGCCGCTGGCGGCCAGGCCCCCCATGCTTACGACGACGGGCAGTTTTCGATCGTTGAGCAGTGTGGTGAGGCGGTGGTGGATCTCGTCGCTGCCGCTGACCGTGCCGCCGGGAGAGTCGATCCGCAGCACGATCGCCTTGACGGCGGGATCCTCGGCCACATGGTCGAGTTGGGCCCGGGCGAAGCCGTCTCCGCCCAGGATCGCCCCGCTGACGCTCACGATGGCCACCTTGTCGGCCGCGACGCGGGACAGCGAGTGGTACTTCTCCGCCACACGGGAGTCCGTCTGGAAATACTGCGAGAACGCGGCGGCGCTCCCCAGGGCCGAGAGCAGGGAGAGGCCGGCGATCAGCCACGCCAGGCGGGTTCCCCAACGGTGCCAGCCCCCCCGCTGCTCGAGGATCACGCGGGTCGGCGGCGACTGGTCGATGCTCATGGTGGACGCTCCACGGTTCCCGGGCGGTCGGGCCGCTGCCCTCCGGCGGCCCACCCCACAGTGTACTGTCACGCGACGGCAATTTGTCGGCGGATCGAGGTGGTCGCTACCCTCATCGGTTCGCGTTGGAATGCCGGTAGCGGTCGAGTCGGCCTAGGGAGCGATCACGCGTGTTCGTTTGCGTCAGCACGGAATGTTTTCCCGACGTGCCTTTGTCCACCGCGATGGAGCGGCTGGCGGAGTTGGAGTTCACCGCGGTCGAGCTCGACGTCCGCGAGCAGGGAGGGCACCTCGCGCCCACGGCCGTGGCCGCCAACCCGCAGGCGGCCGTGGCGGCCTGCAGCGACCGGCAGCGGCTGCGGCCGGTGGCCGTCTCGTTCGACGCCGCCGAGACCGCCGCGGTGTACGACCAGTTCGAGGCCTGCTGCCGGCTGGCCGAAGCGCTGGGCGTGGTGACGATGGTCGTCGAGGCGTCCGAACTCGGCACGCCCTTCAACGGCGAGATCGAGCGACTTCGCAAGCTCGTGGCGATCGCGGCGGGCTTCGGAGGGGTGGTGGCCGTGAAGACAACGGCGGGTCGGATGACACAGGACGCCGAGACCACGGCCTCGCTCTGCCGCAACGTGCCCGGCCTCGCCGTGACCCTCGATCCCAGCCACTTCATCTTCGGCAGCAAGAAGCCGGCGTCGTGGGAGCCGATCCTGCAATACGTCGCCCACGTCCACCTGCGTGACACGAAGCCCGACGCCTTCCAGGTGCGGGTCGGCCAGGGCAGCGTCGAGTACGGCAAGCTGTTTGCCCAACTCCAGCGGTTCAACTATCACCGCGGCCTGTGCGCCCACCTGCCGCCCCTGGCGGGTGTCGACCAGGTGGCCGAACTCCGCAAGATGAGGCTGCTGCTGGAGAGCCTGCTGTAGGGCGTGTCCGTCGGAGGTGTCGCACCGGCTCGGGGCGGCAGGCCCCGCACGCTACCGCAGGGTGCTGCCCGTGGCCTCGGCGCGGCCGGCCATCTCGGCGTAGTTGCGGGACTGCTCCTCGTCGCCCTGCTCGGCGTGCATGGTCGACAGATTGCCGTAGGCGACGGCCAGCGCCCGCTCCTCCAGTTGGCCGGCGTCCACGGCCGCGACCATGAGTTCGACGCCGCGGCGACTGAGTTCGAGGGCGTCCTCGCGACGGTTCACCTGCCAGTAGGAGATGGCCATGCTGACATATGACTCGCCGAGCCTGCCCACCTCGCCGTCACGGGTGAAGCGGTCGTTCCCTTCCCAGAGGGGAACGGCTCGGTCGAACCAGGTGACGGCCGTGGCATGGTCGCCTCGCTGCAGGCTGTGCAGGATTCCGATCCGGAACATGAGGTCGCCGAGATCCTTGCGCTCCGCCGCCGTCAGTTCGCGCTGCTCCCCGCCCCGTTCGAGATAGGCGGCCGTGAGCGTTGCGTTGTCGAGCATGTCGGCAGGGTCGCCGCGAATCTCGGCCGCGGCGAGGGCCGCGCGGAGGCCCTGACCAACGGCCCAGTCGATCTCCCGGCGCCGCCAGGGATCGGTCACGTTCTCCCCCATGCGATCGCGGAGTTCGAGCATCCTTTTCACCCAAGGGAGCGGTTCGATCGCTTCCGTCGAGCCAGCCGCCACCTCGAGTGTGCCGCGGCAGAGTTGGAGTTCGAGCAACTGCCGTTCGACTTCGTCCCCTTCGAAGTCCTTGACCAAGACCTCGGCGCGGACGATCCACTTCGGGATCACGCGACTCTTCTGCTGCCAGTTGCCCTTGGCGATCGCCAGCGCCGTGCCGAGGTGGGCGTCGAGCAGGATCTCGCGGGCCGGAGCCTGGATCGGCGCACCCCGCTTGGCGAGGAGTGGCGCCCCCCGCTTGATCGCCTCACCGAAGTGCTCGACGGCGGCGCGGTGGTCCGGCGCCTTGCCTGCCAGCGCGGTGCGGCCGAGCAGTCGGAAGGCCTGCGCGGAAAGCACGGCGGTCAGCTCGCCGCCGGCGAGCGTCGCCTCCAGGAGATGGCGGGCCTCGGCGGGCCGGTCGACGGCGACGAGGACGGCCGCCAGCTTCAGCTTCACCCGGGCCGACTCGGGTTCGAGTGAGGCGGCGGTTTCCGCCAGCCGCAAGGCCTGCGTCCAGCGGCCCTGGTCGGTCGCCATCGAGAGCAGCAACCGATGGGCCCGCAGGTGCTGCGGGTCGATCTGGACGGCGTGCTGCAGGTCGGCCAGGGCGTAGGCCGAGCAGGAGTCGATCTCGCCTTCCGCACGGAGCACGAACGCATCGGGGTCGAGCGGTTCGATCAGGATCGCGGTGGCCTGGCCGGTGCTCGGCTCCAGGCTGAGGATCACGCCCCGCTCCGGGTAGACGTGGCCGATCTCGTTCCCCTCCTCGTCCTGCACGGCGACGGTGCGGATGTCACCGATCTCAAGTTGCCGGGCGAGGTCGGCGACCGCCATCGGTTTAGCCAGTTTGACCTTGATCGTCGCGACCGTGTCACCCGTGAAGGTCACCTCGACGCGGTCGAAGGGTTCGATCTTCCAACTCGCCGCGCCCGTTGCTTGCTCCGTCGGGGCCTGGTCCGCCGGGACATCGGCGGCAGGTGGCCCCCAGGACGCCTCGAGTTCCTTGCGGGTGCTGCGGCCGGGCAGGATGCCGCGGAAACTGGCCGGATCGATCGCCAGCGTCGGCATCTCGTCGGGCGTGGCTGCGACCGGCGCGTTGACCGTCACGGCCGCGCTGGCCGACGGGGTGGCCTGCAGCGTGGCCGGCGCAACGGCCTCGGGTTCCGATTCGGCGGCCCATCCCGTCGGCTTGGGCAGGGCGGCGACGCGTTCCGTGAGCCACTGTCGGAAGCCGCCGGTCGGCGCGGGCGACGCCTTTGTTGACGATGCCTTCGGCTGTTCGCCGGCGGTCCGCACGATGGTCGCAGACGCGGGCGACGGTGGCTCGGGATCGTGCCAGTCGGCGACGGTCTTGGCGACTGTATCGGCGGCGCGAGCGGCGAGTCCGACCGCCGCGAACGACGACACCACCGTCAGCGATACGATCCACCGCGAAGGCTGGCACGGCAGCGTGGCCACGAGTCATCTCCTTGAACGGGCATGGGCTGTTGAACGAGCTGGGCGAGCACCCACGGGCCAAGGGTCCGGGGCGGGGGGAAGGTAGGGGCTCCAGACGGGGCGGTCCAGACCATACGAGGCGGTCTCGCTCCCGCGGGAAAACCGCAGGCCACCCGACAAAGCGTTGGGTGACTGTGCAGGTTGCCCAGCCTCCGCAGATCGGTGCCGGCGGTGTGGCGGGGCCATGTAGGATGCTCGCAGGTCGAGATGGAGTCTGCCATGAGCCACGCCCCAGCCCTGCGCGTCGTCGTCATCGGAGGTGGCCTCGCCGGTCTGGCGGCCGCCGAGGCGGTGACAGAGCACGCGGCTGGCCGCGGCCATGCGGTCACGCTGATCGAGGCTGGCCGACGGCTCGGCGGAGTGCTCGCGACGACGCGACGGGATGGCTGGCTCGTGGAGCGGTCTGCCGACTGCTTCCTCGCGGCCCGGCCCGAGGGGATCGCCCTGGTCGACCGACTCGGTCTCCGCGGGGAGTTGCTGGGCGTCGATCCCCGCGTGCGTCGTGCCCTGGTCTGGCAGCGGGGGCGGACGGTGCCGGTGCCGTCGGGTTTTCGGCTGCTGGCCCCCGGCCGAGTTGGCGGCATCCTCCACACGGCGTTGCTCTCACCGCTTGGCCGCCTCCGCCTCCTCGCCGAGCGTTGGGTGCCACGACGGCACGAAGCGGGTGAGGAGTCGCTTGAGCAGTTCGCGGTGCGCAGGCTGGGCCGCCAGGCGTTCGAGCGGCTGGTCCAACCGCTGGCGGCCGGCATCTGGACGGCCGATCCGGCCCGGCTTGGCATGGCGGCGGCCTGTCCCGAGTTCCTGGCCATGGAGCGGGACTTCGGCAGCCTCTGGGCAGGCGAGCGGGCGCGGCTTCGCACCGTGGCGACGACGGAGGACGCGGCCGGCGCCCGCTACGGCCAGTTTGTGACATTCGCCGCGGGCATGCAGACGCTCACCGACCGTCTCGCCGAGCGACTGCGGTCGGCGGGCGTCGAGTTCCTGATGGAACGCGTGACACGGGTCGACCGAGGCGCGGACGGGTGGCGGGTGGCGATCGTGGACGCGGTGGGAGTGGACCGGACGCTCACCGCTGACGCCGTGATCGTGGCCACGCGCGGCCCCGCGGCGGCGGCCATGGTCGCGAGCCTCGATCCCCGGCTGGCCACCGACCTCGCCGGCATCGTCTACGCAGGCTCCGTGATCGTGTCGCTGGGCTATCCGCGCACGCACGTCGCGCACCCGCTCGACGCGGCCGGGATGGTCGTGCCGCGGGTCGCCGGCAGGCGGGCCCTCGCAGTGAGTTTCTCCAGCTCGAAGTTTCCGCATCGCGCCCCGCCGGGGCACGTGCTCGTGCGCGTCTTCCTGGGTGGGGTCTTCGATCCGGCGGCCCTCGTTCTGGACGATGGAGCGATGGTCGAACTGGCGACGCGGGAGGCGTCCGACCTGATCGGCGCGACGGGAGAGCCGCAGTTCGTCCAGATCGATCGCTGGGCGGACGCCATGCCTCAATATCACGTCGGTCACAACGAACGCGTCGCTCGGATCGAGGCGGCGGTGGAGTCCCATCCCGGCCTGGCGCTGGCCGGGGCCGCGTACCACGGCGTGGGAATCCCCCAGGTGATCGCCTCGGGGCGATCCGCCGCGGCGGCGATCAGCGGCAGTGCTCGGGGCTGACCACCGCCCGTCGCCGCCACCCAAAGCCGCGTCGGCATCATCGGCCACGCGGCCCGTGCCTTCACACCGGACACCAGGGACCCGGTCGGCCGGTCAACTCTTTTTGGCTTCGGCCTCAGGGGCCTCGGCCTTGGCCTTTTTCTTCTTCATCGAGAGCTTCGGCACCCGGACCTTGGGCAGCCCCAGAGGACTGCGGCCCTCCTGCCACGCCTCCTGCTCCTTGAGCTTCGTGATCCGCTCGGCCCGGGTCAGCACCCCGCGCACACTCGTGCCTCCCTTGCGGATGCGGAGGCTCTTGTCCATCGTCATCGGGATCGTCTCCTGATGGGCGACGCGAACCCAGGGTTCCCGTCGAGCATTCGTCGGCAAGACCATACGCCACACCGCCCCGCCGATCAAGAGCCGTGGGCCGACCGGGGGCACCGCCGGCTCAGGCCTTCACCTTGAGGATCGATCCCAGGAAGCAGTCCATGCTCTCGGGGCGGCCCGCCGGTTCAGCCGCCAGGCAAGCGGTGATCGCGGCGGCCAGTTGCCTGGGGATTTCCGGCCAGTGCGTCTCGATCGGCTCCGGCGGCTTGTCGTGGGCCAGGGCGGCGCTGCCGGTCGTGCCGCGGGGCCACGGCGAGGCCAGCGTGCAGATCTCGTACGCCGTGACGCCGAAGGAAAAGATGTCGATCCGTTTGTCGGCCTGCTTCCGACGCACCACCTCCGGGGCCATGTAGTTCGGTGTGCCGATCCGGTTGCCGGGTTGCAGGAACACGGGTTTGTCGGGCACCGTCAGCCCGAAGTCGAAGAGCACCAGCCGACCGTCCGACTGCAGGATGAAGTTGCGGGGACAGATGTCGCGATGGACGAAGCCGGCGGCATGGACCACCGCGATCGCCGCCGCGGCCTGTCGCACACGATCGATCTTCTGGGCCAGGGAGAAGACGGTCTTCTTCGTGGTCAGGAGCAT